>NZ_JBJDRK010000053.1:0-30052 GCF_044987405.1 Microbacterium sp. ZW T2_14
GCGCAGCCGCCTCCGAGGCGACCGCGGCCGGGGTCTCCGGCTCGGCGGGCGTCTGCGCGGCGGCCTCCGCGGCCGGCTGAGTCGGGACGGCGGGGGTCTGGTCTTCCGGGCGATCGCCCTGGATGTCGCTCATGATTGCTCCTTTTGCCAAGCACTCACCACTGTGCCCACAGATGCTGTGCGTTTCTTATGTCGTGAGTGGGACTCGCCTATGCAAGAGGGATGAGCCCGCCCGGTACGGTGAAGCGATGCGACAGATCCCCGGAGCATGGCACCGCACTGCTGCGGGTGCAGGACTCGTCGGCGCCGACGGTTCGATCCACCCCACCATCTTCGCGGAGATGTCGGCGCTTGCGGCACACACCGGCGCGATCAATCTCGGGCAGGGCTTCCCCGACGAGGACGGACCCGCCGAAGTGCTCGAGGCCGCGCGCGAGGCGATCGCCAACGGTGTGAATCAGTATCCGCCGGGCCGCGGCATCCCGGATCTGCTGTCGGCGATCGCCGAGCACCAGGAGCGGTTCTACGGCCTGCGGCTGGACCCCGCTCGCAATGTTCTCGTGACGGCCGGTGCCACCGAGGCGCTGGCGGCCGCGCTGCTGGCCCTGCTCGATGATCCGGAGGACGAGGTGGTCGTCTTCGAGCCGTACTACGACTCGTACGCCGCTGTCGTCGCGCTGGCGGGCGCGCGGCTGGTGACGGTGCCGTTGCGGTGGCCGGGCTTCCAGCCCGACCTGGAGGAGCTGCGTGCCGCTGTCACGGACCGCACCCGCATCATCCTGGTCAACGACCCGCACAATCCGACCGGTGCGGTGTTCGACGCCGAGGTGCGCACCGAGATCGTGCGGCTCGCCGAGCGCCACGACGCCCTCATCGTCACCGACGAGGTGTACGAGCATCTGGTCTTCGGAGCCCCGCACGTCCCGGTCGCCACCCTGCCGGGTGCCTGGGAGCGCACCCTCACCATCTCGTCGGGCGGCAAGACCTTCTCGACCACGGGCTGGAAGATCGGCTGGATCTCGGGGCCTGCGCCCCTCGTGGACGCGGTGCTCGCGGTCAAGCAGTTCCTGACCTATGTGAACGGCAGCGCGTTCCAGCCGGCGATCGCCACCGGGCTGCGTCTGGGCGACGAGTTCTTCCGCGGCATCGCCCAGGCCCTGCGCGCCAAACGCGATCTGCTGGGCGCCGGGCTGCGCACGGCGGGCTTCGGCGTGTCCGAACCGGCGGGCTCGTACTTCACCGTGGCAGACGCCGCCCCGCTGGGCGTGACGGATGCCGCGGCCTTCTGCCGCGCGCTCCCCGAGAGTGCCGGGGTCGTCGCCATCCCGCTCACCGCCTTCGCCACGCCCGCGCGGCGGGCCGAGTACGCGACCCTGGTGCGCTTCGCGGCCTGCAAACGGGTCGACGTGCTCGAAGAGGCGGCAGCCCGTCTCGCAGGACTCGTCCCCGTCGTCTGACGCCGGTTCAGCGCGGCTCCACGCGGAAGCGTCGCAGCGCCAGCGAAGGGTTGACCCGCCGCACGCGCTCGATGGCCCCGACGTCGAGATGCGCCACAGCGACGTCGGTCGACGTGCCGACGGCGGCGAGCTCGACGCCCAGCGGATCGACGATCAGCGAGTGGCCCACGCCCAGGGGCGGCGGGTGGTCGGCCGCGGCCACGAACACGGTGTTCTCGATGGCGCGGGCATGCAGGAGGGTGCGCCAGTGATGCTCCTTGAGCGGGCCGCGCACCCACTCTGCCGGGACGAGGAACACGTCGGCGCCCGCGTCGACGAGCAGCCGTCCCACCTCCGGAAACCGCAGGTCGTAGCAGGTCATGAGCCCGAACCGGAGTCCGCCGAGCTCGAAGGTCTGCGGCGGCGAGGCCTCGCCCGGCTCGACCCAGTCCGACTCGCGCTGCCCGAACGCGTCGTACAGATGCAGCTTTCGGTAGTGGGCGATCAGGCCGGTCCCGTCGACCGCCACGGCGGTGTTGCGGACGCGCCGCTCGTCGCTCGCCCGCTCCAGCAGACCGGCGACGACCACCACCCCCCGCGCCCGGGCGATCTCGGTGAGAGCCTGCACGAAGGGACCGTCCAGGTCCTGGGCGTTCTCGGAGAGCGACTCGTCGAACGGGTCGACGAAGAAGCTGGAGTACTCGGGGAGCACGACGACCCGGGCGCCTCGACCGGATGCCGTCGCGACGAGCTGCGCGATGACCTCCAGGTTCGCTGCGGTGTCGGCGGTCGGCGCGAACTGCGCGACCGCGATCGGGAGGGTGTCGGTCATCGTCGATCTCCGTTCGCGCGCAGGCGGACGCGCATGATGGCAGGCGCCACGAACCACAGCACGAGGATGAGCAGCGCCAGCGGGATCAGTGCCCACCAGGCGGCGGTCCCTCCCAGCACGACGTCGAACACGAACGCCACCACCCCGACGAGCAGCACCGACACGGTCAGCAGCGCCGTGATCAGGGCGGCGTGGCCGTAGCTGACGACAGCCGGCTTCGCGCGCTGCTGGAAGAGGACGCGATGAAGCGCGACGGGCGCGAGGGCGACGATCGAGCTGAGCGCAGACAGGACCACGAGACCGAGGTACACGGTGCGCTGGCCATCGGACAGGTCGGCGAACGCCGGCTGGAACGCGAGGGCGAGCAGGAAGCCTGTCAGGATCTGTGTGCCGGTCTGGAGCACACGCAGCTCCTGCAGCACCTCGTTCCAGTTCCGGTCGGCCCGCTCCTCCCGGGTCTCATCGCGACCGTCGAAGCGGTCGTCGAGAGGGTCGGTATCGCGGTCGCCGGGCATGCGCTCATCCTGTCGCGGAGGGTGGGAGCACAGCAACCCGAGCCGCCCGTGTTCGTGAGCACGAAAAACCCGTGTTAGGCTATTCCTTGTGCCGCGGGGTGGAGCAGCTCGGTAGCTCGCTGGGCTCATAACCCAGAGGTCGCAGGTTCAAATCCTGTCCCCGCAACAGAAAACGAAGAAGAGGGTCTCCCGCAAGGGAGGCCCTCTTCTTCGTTTTCTCTTACGAGATCGGCGCCGCGAACCTGCTTCAGGGGGTCCCGCGCCGCAGAGGCTCCGCGCGCGACGCGCCAGCGGCGCGCGTGGAGGGGCGGCGTGGCCAAATCCTGTCCCCGCAACAGAAGAGAAGAAGAGGGTCTCCCGCAAGGGAGGCCCTCTTCTTCGTTTTCTCTTACGAGACCGGCGCCGCGAACCTGCTTCAGGGGGTCCCGCGCCGCAGAGGCTCCGCGCGCGACGCGTCAGTCCGGCGGATCCATGGCGTCGCTGAGGTCGTCGAGGAACCTCTCGATCACCGAGAGCTCCAGCTCGTCGTACCGCAGGGCGACGGTGCGCATGGCGCGCAGACGTTCCCCGAAGACCCGGAAGAAGGCGTGGCGGGCATCCTCGGTCAGCACGACCACCCGACCTCGGCGGTCCGTGGGGTGAAGGCGACGCTCGACGTGGCCCGAATCGACGAGCCGATCCAGCAGCTTCGTCGTCGAGGCGGTGGAGATCCGCAGATGCCGGGCGATGTCGCGGGGGCTGACGGATAGGCCCTGCCGCTCGCGGATGACGAGCATCCGCAGTGCCGCCACATCGGTGGCATTCATGTCCATGTCGTCCTTCATGCCGCTGTGCATGCGCTCCATGGCATCGCTCACGGTGCGGATCGAGGTGAGCACCCGCATCACGGCGTGCTCATGCTCGGTCTGCGGCTGCCAGCGTTCGGACATCATGGACGTTCCCTCCAACCCGTTGTAGCATCGCACACGAAAGATTGCTAGTTTCGCTAGCAATATCGAGAGGAAGTGATCGGATGCCCGACACCGACCACGTCGTACTGCTGGACGATGACGGCAACCCCATCGGCACGGCGCCGAAGGCGAGCGTCCACGGTCCCGACACCGCGCTGCACCTGGCGTTCTCGTGCCACGTGCTCAACAGCGCGGGCCAGGTGCTGATCACCCGCCGGGCGCTGGGCAAGCGCACCTGGCCCGGTGTCTGGACCAACTCCTTCTGCGGGCACCCCCGTCCGGCGGAACCCGTTCTGGCCGCCGTCCGACGGCACGCCGACTTCGAGCTGGGGCTCACGCTGACCGATCTCCGTGTCGCACTCCCCCTCTTCCGCTATCGCGCCACCGACGCGAACGGCATCGTCGAGCACGAGGTCTGCCCGGTCTACATCGCGTACACCGACGATGAGCCCGTGCTCAATCCGCTCGAGGTCGTCGACGCCCGCTGGGTGGATCCGGAGTCCATCGCCACCTCGCTCGAGGCGACCCCCTGGGCGTTCAGTCCGTGGCTGGTGCTACAGGCCCAGCAGCTGCACCTGTTCGACGCTCCCTCACGACGGCGCCGGGCATCATGATCCCGGCGGCAGCCGATCCCGATCTGCAGATCGCGATCGACGGCGCGCTGGCAAGGATCCGCGAGCGGGCGACGGAGCTCGGTCCCGCATTCAGCGCCTTGGCCGACGCGATCACCCGCGCAGCCCACGGCGGGAAGCGCCTGCGGCCGGCTCTGGTCACCGCTTCCTTCGACGCGTTCCGCGGCGATGATGCCAACGCCTCCGCCGCGCTCTCGGTCGCTGCGGCGTTTGAACTGCTGCATACGGCTTTCGTCGTCCACGACGACGTGATCGACCATGACACGGTGCGTCGTGGAGTGCCGAACATCGCCGGCGAATTCCGCATCCGGGCGCGTGACGGCGGCGCCGGTGCGGACGGCGCCGCGCTGCTCGGTGACGCGGCCGCGATCCTTGCGGGCGACATCCTCCTCCACGAGGCGTTCCGGCTCGTCGCCATGGCACACACCGACGACGCGACGCGCGACCGGCTGCTCACGCTCCTGGACGACGCCATCCTCGTCTCCGCCGCCGGCGAGCTCGCCGACGTGGAGAACAGCGTCGCCACGCGGCATCCTTCTCGTGGCGCCACACTCGACACCGCGTTCAACAAGACCGCGGTGTACTCGTTCCGCGCTCCCCTCCAGGCGGGCGCGCTCCTGGGCGGCGCGGACGCCGAAGCACTGCGTGTGCTCGGCGACGCCGGCGGGCGCCCCGGACTCGCCTTTCAGCTCGTCGACGATCTCATCGGCGCGTTCGGGACGACCCAGCAGACCGGCCGCGACACCGGCCCCGATCTCCGTGAGAACAAGCGGACGCCGCTGGTCGCGCTGGCACGCGAGTCCGCGGCCGCAGGCCGCGTCGACGAAGCCCTCGCCCTCGCCCGTACGGGGCCGGTGGCGGTCCGCGAGGCGCAGTCCGTGCTCGAATCGAGCGGTGCGCGCGAGCGCATGGTCGCACTGATCTGCGAGACGCTCGACGCGGTGCGCGCCGCATCGCACGACCCGGCGCTGCCGGATCGTGCCGGCGTCCTGCTGCGCACTCTCGCCGACGGCGTCGAAGGGCGGGTCCCGTGAGCGACACCCGCAACCGCACGGCGACGGGGCTCGCACTGTACGACCGGGCCGCGGCGGATGCCGCCGCCACCGTGATCGCGCGCTACTCCACCTCGTTCGGGCTCGCGTGCCGCATGCTCGGGGCGCGGCCGCGGCCGCACGTGCGGAACATCTACGCACTCGCGCGGATCGCCGACGAGATCGTCGACGGGCCGGCAGCCGAGGCGGGGCTGTCGCCCGAGGCGATGGAGGAGGTGCTCGACAAGCTGGAGCAGGAGGTGCTCGACGCGACGCTCCGCGGTTTCAGCTCGAACCTCGTCGTCCACGCGTTCGCCGGCACCGCCCGCGAATGCGGGATCGGCGCCGACCTGGTGGCGCCGTTCTTCGCCTCCATGCGGACCGACCTCCACACGGTCCGCCACGACGCCCCGTCGCACGACGCCTACGTGTACGGCTCGGCCGAGGTCATCGGCCTCATGTGCCTGCAGGTGTTCGTCAACGCGGGTGCGCCGCATCCCGTCACCCCCTCGGCTGAGCTCGTAGACGGCGCCCGACGACTCGGCGCCGCGTTCCAGGACGTCAACTTCCTGCGCGACCGCGCCCACGACGACACGGTGCTCGGCCGGGACTACCTCGGCCCCGCCACCGGCGAGACGGAGCGCGCCGTCATCCTGGATCGCATCGATGCCGACCTCGCCGCGGCCGCACGCACGATCCCGGCGCTGCCGGCCGATTGCCGTCGGGCAGTGACCGCAGCGCACGACCTCTTCGCCGAACTCGCCGCACGATTGCGCGCGTGCGCCGAAGGCGATGAGCGGGTGCGTGTGCCGGACGCCGTCAAGGCGCGCCTCGCCGCCCGCGCGCTGCTGGGATTCGCTCCACGAGAGGCCCGCGCATGAGCACGCACGACTCCCCGCGACGCGCGGTCGTCATCGGCGGCGGCATCGGCGGCCTGGCAACGGCCGCGCTGCTGGCCAGGGAGGGCTGGGAGATCACGCTGTTCGAGGCTCGAGACGAGCTCGGCGGCCGAGCAGGATCGTGGGAGCACGACGGGTTCCGCTTCGACACCGGGCCCAGTTGGTATCTCATGCCCGAGGTGTTCGACCACTTCTTCCGGCTGCTCGGCACCACCGCCGAGCGCGAACTCGACCTCGTGCCGCTGGATCCGGCCTACCGCGTCTACTCGGACCCCTCCACCGGTCTCGGTCCGCTCGACGTCCGCTCCGGGCGCGCCGCAGCGACGGCGCTCTTCGAGAGCGTGGAGCCGGGAGCCGGTCTACGGCTGGACGCCTACCTGGACTCCGCGGCCGACGCGTACGACCTCGCCGTCAACCGGTTCCTCTACGACACGTACGAGACGACGGCGGGTCTCAGAGACCCGGCTCTGCTGCGACGGATGCCGCGGCTGGCGCCGCTGCTCACCCGCAGCCTCGCCCGCCACGTCGAGAGCCGCTTCACGGATCCACGCCTGCGCCAGATCCTGGAGTACCCCGCGGTCTTCCTGGGCGGCTCGCCGTACGGGGTTCCGAGCCTCTACCACCTGATGAGTCACCTCGACCTCGACGACAGCGTGCTGTACCCGCGCGGCGGGTTCACGGAGCTCATCGGAGCGGTCGCACGGCTGGCCGAGGCATCCGGAGTCGTCATCGAGACCGGAGCACGCGTCACGGCGATCACGACGGATGCTGGGGCGGCGACCGGCGTCGAACTCGCCGACGGGCGCCGTGTGAGCGCCGATCTCGTCGTGTCGGGTGCGGACCTGCACCACACCGAGACCCAGCTCCTCCCCCGTGCCGAGCAGAGCTACCCCGAGGAGTGGTGGCGTTCGCGCACGCCGAGTCCGGGCGCGCTGCTCATCATGCTGGGCGTGCAGGGCACGCTGCCGCAGCTCGCGCACCACACGCTGCTGTTCGCACACGACTGGCGCGCCGGCTTCGACGACATCTTCGGCTCGCATCCGCGGATCCCCGATCCCGCGTCGCTCTACGTCTGCCGACCCAGCGGCACGGACCCCAACGTGGCGCCTCCGGAGCACGAGAATCTGTTCGTGCTCGTCCCCGTGCCCGCGGACCCCAGCCTCGGGCACGGGGGCATCGGCGGCGACGGCGAGCCGCAGATCGAGGCCGCGGCCGACCGCGTCATCGCGCAGATCGCCGACTGGTGCGGCATCCCGGATCTGGCGAGCCGCGTCGTCGTGCGCCGCACGGTCGCGCCCGGCGACTTCGCCGACGAGCTGGGTGCCTGGCGCGGCAATGCCCTCGGCCTCGCGCATACCCTCGGGCAGAGCGCGGTCTTCCGTCCGCGCAACGCGTCGCGACGCGTCGACGGCCTGTCGTACGTGGGCGCCTCCACGCTGCCGGGCATCGGTCTGCCGATGTGCCTCATCTCTGCCGAGCTCGTCGTCAAGCGGCTCCGCGGTGACCGGTCTCCCGGTCCCCTCGCGGAACCTGCGAGAGTGTGACGGTGCCCGGCCTCTACCTTGCGGCGATCCTCGCCTCCACCTTCGGCGTGCTGCTCCTCGATCGACGATGGCGGCTCGCCGCATGGTCGGCGCCCGGCCGGACGCTGGCCGCGGTGGGCATCGGCACGGCGTTCTTCCTGATCTGGGACGCCGCGGGCATCGCCGCAGGGGTCTTCCTCAAAGGCGACAGTCCGTTGCTCGTCGGCATCGACCTCGCACCGCACCTCCCGCTCGAGGAGCCGTTCTTCCTGGCCTTCCTGAGCTACCTCGCGCTGGTCGCCTGGGCGGGCGCGCAGCGCCTGCTCGAGCGTCGCCGGACGGATGCCGCGGCCTCGCCGTCGGAGGCCGCACGATGACCTATCCGCTCATCGTCCTGCCGTTCCTGACGATCACGGCGGTCGTCGCGCTGCTCACGATGCGCCGCCCCGGGTTCGCGCGGCGTATGACGGCGTCGGCCATCGCCGCCGGCATCCTGGTCGCCCTCACAGCCGTGTTCGACAACCTGATGATCGCCGCCGGACTGTTCACCTACCCCGACGCGCTCATCTCAGGGGTGCGGATCGGCCTCGCCCCGATCGAGGACTTCGCGTACCCGCTCTGCGCGGCGTTCCTCGTTCCCGCGGTCTTCACGCTGCTCGAGAGCGCACCGAGCCGGCGGCAGGAGGCGCGACCATGACCGCCGCACCTGCGCTCCGCGCCGGTGCCGTCATGCGACAGCTCCTGATCGCCTCACGGCCGGTGAGCTGGATCAACACCGCGTACCCGTTCGCCGCGGCCTACCTGCTCACCACGCGCCAGATCGACGCGACGCTCGTCGTCGGCACCCTGTTCTTCCTCGTGCCGTACAACCTGGCGATGTACGGCATCAACGACGTGTTCGACTACGAGTCCGACCTGCGCAACCCGCGCAAGGGCGGCGCGCACGGTGCCGTGCTCGACCGGCGGCTGCACCGCGCCACCCTGTGGACCGCGGGGCTCCTGTGTCTGCCGTTCGTCGCGTACCTCGTGGTCGTGGGGTCACCGGTGTCGTGGCTGGTGCTCGCCGCGAGCCTGTTCTTCGTCGTCTTCTACAGTGCGCCGCCCCTGCGCCTCAAGGAGCGGCCCTTCGCGGACTCGGTGACCAGCAGCATCCACTTCTTCTCCCCCGCCGTCTATGCGCTCGTGCTGGCCGGCGCCACGTGGACGCTGCCGCTCGGCGCGCTCATCGTCGCGTTCGCGCTGTGGGGGGTCGCCTCTCACGCGTTCGGCGCGGTGCAGGACGTCGTCGCCGACCGGGAGGCCGGCATCGCGTCGATCGCGACCGCGCGTGGAGCGCGATGGACGGTGCGCTTCGCGCTCGCCTGCTACGGTGCCGCGGGCGTCGCGATGCTCGCCACCACCTGGCCCGGCCCGCTGGCCGCCGTGCTGGCGCTGCCCTATCTCGTGACGGTCTGGCCCTACCGCTCCGTCGCCGACGCGGACGCCGTCACCGCGACGACCGGATGGCGGCGGTTCCTCTGGCTGAACCAGCTGTCGGGCTTCGTGGTGACCCTGCTGCTCATCTGGTACGCCCTGCTCACCCGCTGAGCCCCGGCGCACTGCCCAGGTGGCGCCGGTGGCGCCGCACACCGACGACGGGCCGTCCATCTTCCGATGGACGGCCCGTCGTGGAGAACCGGTCTACTGCTGGTCGCCGAGTTCGATGAGCTTCTCGATCGCGGCGGTGAGCCGGGCGTCGGCCTCGCCGTATGCGGCCCAGTCGCCCTTCTCGAGGGCCGCCTGCCGGTCGAGCAGCGCCTGCTGCGCATCCTGCAGCGCGGTCTGGTACTCGTCGGTAGGCTCGGTCGGGCCGGTGGGCTCGGTGGGCTCGGCCGACTCGGTGGGCCCGGGCGTGGGCTCGGGCGCCGGCGTCGCGCCCGGCGTGGGCTCGACGTCGGTGTCGCCGGCGTCAGCACCCGAATCGCCGCCGAAGAGGGTGTCGAGCGCCTCGTTCAGCGTGTCCTCGAACGCGATGTCCTTGCCGAACGAGACCAGCACCTTCTGCAGCTTGGGCAGCTTCGTCGCACCGGAGGACTGCACGAAGACCGGCTGCACGTACAGCAGACCGCCGCCGACGGGCAGGGTGAGCAGGTTGCCCTTCAGGACGTCGGAGTCGCCCTGCTTCAGGATGTTGACGAACGACGAGACCTCGGGCTGCGAGTCGAAGTCGTTCTGCACCTGACCGGGTCCCGAGACGGGGGTGTCCGCGTCGATCACCAGCATCCGCAGCTTGCCGTAGTCGTCGCTCTTCACACCGGCCTCCGCCCCGGCGTTCGAGTTGACCGCGAGGTAGCCCATGAGGACGTTCCGGGCGTTCCCTCCCGTCGATGACGGGATGAACGAGGTGAACATCGAGTACGTCGGCGCCTCTTCGCCCGGCATCTGCATCGTCAGGTAGTACGGCGGCTGCAGCAGCTGGTCGTCCTGCGGGTCGTTCGGCGTCTGCCAGCGGTTGTCGCTCTGGTAGAACGACCGCGCGTCGTCGACGTGATAGACGCCCAGGATCGTGCGCTGCACCTTGAAGAGATCCGTCGGGTACCGCACGTGGCTCATCAGGTCGGCCGACATCTTGCTGATCGGCTCGATGGTCGCCGGGTACACCTTCTGCCATGCCTGCAGGAGCGGGTCCTCCTCGTCCCACGCGTACAGCGTCACCGAACCGTCGTACGCGTCGACGGTGGCCTTCACCGAGTTGCGGATGTAGTTGATGTCGTCGACGGCGAACCGCGGTGCCGGGTTGCTGGAGTCGGAGATCGCCGAGGTGAGGCTGACGGTCGACGAGTACGGGTAGTTCGCGCTGACGGTGTAGCCGTCGATGATCCAGACGATGCGGCCGTCCACGACACTCGGGTACGCGTCGTTGTCGAGCGTCAGGTACGGTGCGACCTTCTGCACGCGCTCACGCGGGTTGCGGTCGTACAGGATCTGCGACTCCGAGTTGACGTAGTCCGAGAAGAGGATCTGCTCGGCCTGGAACTTGAGCGCGTAGACCAGCCGGTTGAACACGTTGCCGAGGCTCGGCCCGCCGTCGCCCTCGAAGGTCGTCTTCTGCTCGCCCGAGGCGGCGTCGCCGCCCTCGGGGTAGTCCAGCTCCGCCGGCGGCGTGCCTTCCGGTGCACCGACGATGGAGTACGGCGGCGAGGACTCGCCGAAGTAGACGCGCGGCTGGAAGTCGTCCTGATCCGTGAGGAAACCGCTGGCCGGGATGCCGCGCTCCAGGAAGACCGGATCGCCGTCGCCGGTGCGGTCGTTGCCCTTCGCGACCACGATGCCGTAGCCGTGCGTGTAGACGACCGCCGAGTTCTGCCAGTCGGCGGCGTTTCCGAGCTGGTCCAGGTTCAGCTCGCGCACCGACACGACAGTGTCCTGCGAGACGCCGTCCCGCTCGTAGCGGTCGACGTCGAGCGGGTCGGCGAACTGGTAGTAGGAGCGGTACTGCTCGAGCTGGCGCACGTTCGGCGAGATGATCGCCGGGTCCATGATGCGCACCTGCGCGGTCGTGGCGGCGTCGTCGCGCAGCTGGCCGGGCTCGGCATCCGTCACCGCGGCGAAGTCCTCCTGCTCGAGGCCGGAGACGCCGTACGCCTGGTGCGTCATATCGACGTTGCGCTGGTAGTACTCCTCTTCGAGCGAGAAGCGGTTCGGCTGGACCTGGAACGTGTTGACCACCCAGGGATAGCCCACACCCACCACGATCGCCGACACCACCAGCAGCGCGGTCGCGATCAGCGGATAGCGCCAGCGTCCGATGACCGCGGTGACGAAGAAGAGGATCGCGACGATGACGGCCACGATGGCGAGGATCGTCTGGCCGGGGATGATCGCGTTCACACCTGTGTAGCCGGGACCGGTGATGCGGTCGTCGGCGCCGGACTCGACGAGCGTCTTGTAGCGGTCGAGCCACAGGCTGGCACCCTGCACCAGCAGGTAGAGGCCGGCGATCACCGCGAGCTGGATGCGCGCGGACTTCGAGATGCGCAGCTCGCGCTGGCCGACCCGCACCGAGCCGTACAGGTACGACACCAGTGCGGTGACGAGCAGGCAGATCAGCAGGACCGCGGACGCGAACCCGATGACGGAGCTCCAGAACGGCATGGCGAACATGTAGAAGCCGGTGTCGAGGTGGAACTCGGGATCGGTGGTGTCGGTGGCGACGCCGTTGAACCACAGCCAGGTCGTCTCCCACTGCGCCGAGGCGGCGAAGCCGGCGAAGAAGCCGAAGAAGACGGGGATGCCCCACATCGCGAGGCGCCTCAGGGGCTCGACGACCTCCTGGTAGCGGTCGAGCTGCGAGCTCAGCCGCGCGTAGACCGGGCGCAGGCGGTAGGCGAGCTGGATGGCCAGCCACACGGGCACGGCCATCCCGAGGAAGCCGACCACGAACATGACCACGCGAGCGACCCACTGGGTCAGCAGGACCTCCGTGAACCCGAGCTGATCGAACCACAGCCAGTCCGCGTAGAGGCTCGCGAAGACGAAGAACGCCACCACGAGGGCGGCGATGATCGCAAGCGTGATGGCGATGACGCGGCGGGTGCGGGAGGGTGTGGCCGGGGTCGGCGACGAGGTCGTGGTCACCGTCCCATCCTAGGCGGCGGATCCAGGGCGGCCGCCTTGTCCTCCCTGGGCGAACTCTCGGAATCGCGCAACGTTTCGGGCACGATCCCCCGGCTCACCCGGCGGTGCAGGTGGGCAGCGCGTCGAGGTCGCCGCCGTCGCGGACCGCGTCGAGGACGGTGAGCGCGTCATCGAGGTCCTCGACCGAGAAGACGCGTAGATCGCCGGGGATGTGACCGACGACCTCGTCGCAGTTCGCCTCGGGGGCGAGGAACCAGTCGGCCCCGGCATCCACGGCTCCCCACATCTTCTGACGGATGCCGCCGATCGGCCCCACCTCGCCGTCGGCGGTGATCGTGCCGGTGCCGGCGACCTGCTCGCCGCCGTTCAGCTCCTCCGGCGTGAGCGTGTCGATGATGCCGAGGGCGAACATCATGCCCGCGCTCGGACCCCCGACGTTGTCGAGCTGGATGGTCACGTCGATCGGGAAGTCGTAGTCGGTGATGAGATTCACACCGACGATCCAGGTCGTCTCGTCGCCGGCGGTGGACTCCTTCGGGGTCACCTCGACGGTCTGCTGCTCACCGTCGCGCTCGATCAGCAGCGCCACCGGGTCGCCCTCGCCGTCATTGATGACCTCGCGCAGCGCCGCCACGTCGGCGACCGGCTCGCCGTTCGCCTCGAGGATGAGGTCGCCCTCCTGCAGCACGCCCTCGGCGGCGGCCCCATCGATGATCGAGAAGACCGACAGCTGCGCGCCGACGTCGTACCCGAGCTCGGTGAGCGCTGCCGCGGTCGCCTCGTGCTGGGAGTTCACCATCATCTGGGCGCTCTCCGCATTGCGGTCGTCCGTCGACTGACCCTCGGGGAAGATCGCATCGACGGGGAGCACGGCCTTGCTCGGGTCGAACCACGCCATCGCGAGCTCGAACCAGGACGGCGTGCGCTCGCGGTTGCCCTGCACCTGCACGGTCAGCAGGTCCAGCGAGCCGTCGGTCGGGTAGGTCTGCGCGCCCTCGACAGAGATCAGCGGCACCTCTTCGCCCTCGGCGTTCTCGGCGCTGCCGAGGGTGTTGTAGACCGGACCGGGCCGCTGGATGACGTACGAGGTCGGCAGGAAGGTGATGATCAGGAGCACGACCATCGCCACGGCGAGCGCCCAGACGCCGGCGAGCGTGCGCCGCGACATCCGCGGTCGGGGGGCGGGCTCGATCGTCGTGTTCTCGTCGAACAGGGCCACGAGGGACCTCTCTTCCGTGCCTTGTCTATGGGTGCCGGGTCGTTCGCGACCGGCGTAAGGCATAGGGGGTCCCTGCCGGGGAGTGCGTCGGATGCTGCGACTAGCGTAGAGCGCAACGTCATCGACCGGCTGAAAGGCGGCTGAAGTGGCAGACGACGAGACCCCTGGCGACGGACCGAGCCCCGAGGACGACTTCCAGGAGCTCATCCGCCGGCTTTTCGGTGGTTCCGCGGGCGAAGTCGATCCGGAGCAGCTCTCGCGACTCTCCGGCATGAACATCGATCCCGCCATGATGCAGGCGGTCATGCGCCAGCTGCAGGGCGCGTTCGAGAACGCCGACGAGAGCGGCATCTCATGGGACATGGCGAAGCGCCAGGCGCTGCACATCGCCAACCAGGAGGGACTCGGCGTCACCGCCGGCCAGCGCACCGATCTCGATCAGGCGTTCTCGCTGGCGACCCTCTGGCTGAGCGAAGCGACGACCATCTCGGAGCTGCCCGCTCCCCCGGTGACGCTGACGCGCGGCGCCTGGGTCGAAGCCACCCTCCCGGTGTGGGAGGAGCTCGCCGCCCCCGTCGCGACGAGCATCGCCGATGCGCTCACCACCGCGCTGAGCGAGCAGGCGCCCGAAGACATGCAGGGGCTCGTCCAGGGGGCGGGACGCCTCATGCGCACGGTCGGCGGCTCGCTGTTCGCGTCGCAGCTCGGCCAGGTGGTCGGCAACCTCTCCAAAGAGGTCGTGAGCGGTGGTGACGTCGGCATCCCGCTGATGCCGGACGGCGAGGCCGCCATCCTCCCCCAGAACTTCGCCGACTTCGGGCGCGACCTGGAGGTCCCCGACGACCAGCTCGCCCTCTACGCGGCGACGCGCGAACTGGCGCATGCGCGGCTGTTCCGCCACGCCCGGTGGCTTCGGCTGCACGTGATCTCGCAGGTGACCGACTTCGCGCGAGGCGTGCACGTCGACACCGACGCGCTGGAAGATCTCGCCACACGATTCGACCCGTCCGAGCCGGAGGAGCTGCGCAAGGCGATCGAGAGCGGCGCGCTGCTGCCGGCACGCTCCGAGGCGCAGGACGCCGCCCTCGCGCGGCTCGAGAACCTGCTCGCGACCATCGAGGGCTGGGTCGAGGTCGTCACCGAGGATGCGACGTCGCGGCTGCCCGCGGCGCAGCGCATCTCCGAGGCGGTGCGCCGCCGTCGCGCGGTCGGCGGCCCCGCCGACCGCGCGCTCGGCTCGCTGGTCGGGCTCGAGATCCGCCCCCGCCGCATGCGCGAGGCCGCCGCGATGTGGCGTGCCGTGACGGATGCGGTGGGCCCCGCCGCGCGCGACGCCCTGTGGGATTACCCCGACCTCATGCCTGCCGCCGCCGACATCGACGATCCCGGCGCTCTCGTCGCCCGCCTCGAGGCGCGGGCGCGGGGCGAAGAGCCCGTGCGCGACGAGATGGATGACGCGCTCGCGCGCCTGCTGGCCGGCGAAGAGCTCGGCGAATCTGCGGCGGAAGATGCCTCGGCCGATCCCACGTCTGCTGAGGGGCCGGACGCCTCCGAGGACGACGGGGGGAACGGCACGCCGGACGATCACCGCCCGGTGTGACGCGCTGAGCCCGGGGCCGCGCCTCCTCCCCAGGCCCGGATGCGATCGCATCGGCGGTCGGCCCTGTGGATACCGCCCGAACGCCGCACTCGGTGGGGCAGGATCGGCCGCATGCTGCGACTCGACCCCGCGTATCCGCCGGTATGGCGGACCGACACCGCCCTCCAGTTCGGCTCAGAACCGGTCGCGATCCTCGATGATCCCCAGCCGTGGCAGCAGCGTGTCCTCCGGGAACTCGAGCGCGGCATCCCCGACGGCGCGTTCGTGCCCCTTGCGCAGGCCTTGGGTGCCCCCGATGCCTCGGCTGCCGCACGATTCCTCACCCGCATCCGTCGCGCCCTGACGACGGACGCCGAAGCCCCGCACCCCGTCACGCTGCACTGCGCCTCCGACGTGCCCGAGCAGCAGCGGGACGCCGTCGGCACCGGCCTGGCGGCGGCCGGCTTCGACGTCCACACCGCCCACCGCTTCGACCCGGTCGGGATCTCAGGCAGGGATGCCGCGGCGGTGGTGTTCGTCGTGCACCGGCTCGTCGCGCCCGGGACGGCCTCCGGTCTCATGGCGGCGGACGTCCCTCACGTTCCGGTGGCCCTGACCGGGTCGGGGGCCGAGATCGGACCGTTCGTGGAGCCGGGGAGCACGGCGTGCCTCGCCTGCGTCGCCGCACAGCGCCGCGACGACGACCCGTCGTGGCCGGCGGTCGCGGCGCAGCTGCTGGGGCGCCCGGTCGAGACCGAGCCGGCGGTGCTCTGGGAGGCGGGCATCGTGGCCGGACGGCTCATCGCGGACCGAGCGCGGAACCCCTCCGCGTCGCGGACGCGGTCGGTGATCCTGCGCGCCGGCTCCCTCCACCGGAACGTGCGGTCGCACCGCCCGCACGCAGAGTGCCGCTGCCGATCTCTCGGAGGAACCGCGACGGCTGCCGCTCCCGTACGCCTCGAGACCACGTCAGCGACAGCGTTCGCCCGGCTCGCGTGATGCCGACGTATGCCAGCCGGCGCTCCTCGTCGACCTGATCGAACGTCGTGGCATACGAGATCGGCAGCAGGCCCTCGGCGACGCCGATCAGGTGCACGTGCTCCCATTCCAGGCCCTTCGCCGCGTGGAGCGTCGCCAGGGTCACCGTCCGCATCGCCGGCTCGTCGTGCACCTTCGCCCTGGCCGTGAGCTCGTCTGTGAAGGCGCGCAGCGTCGTGCCGGCCGGCGCCTCCTGCGCGAGGCGCAGCAGTGCGGCCCGGGCCTCCCAGGCGTCGCGCAAGGCTCCGCCGGCCTCGGGCGGGTCGTCGGTGAGCCCGCGCGAGCGCAGGATGTCCCGCACGGTGTCGACGAAGCCGCTCTCGATGGGGGCGACCGACGCCGCCCGCAGCTCCATCACCGCCTGACGCACCTCGGGCATGTCGAAGAAGCGCCGGCCCCCGAGCACCGTCGTGGCGATGCCGGCGTCGGCGAGCGCCGCGACCAGCTCCGCGGACTGCGCGTGTGAGCGATAGAGCACCGCGATGTGGCCGGGATCGGCACCGGCGGCGATCTGCGCGCCGACCCGGGACGCGACAGCGCGCGCCTCGGCGCGGTCGTCCTCGAACGCCGTCACGGTGGGCAGCGGCGACGCAGGCGTCCGCTCCGTGCCCGACGCGTCCGTGGCGACGGAATCGGCGGATGGCGATGCAGGCTCCGCGGATCGTGAGGCTGCTGCCGTCAGGTGCAGTGCTCCCGGGCGCCCGCGCATCAGTTCGTTCGCGACGGCGAGGATCGGCGCATCGGATCGGTAGTTCGTCTCGAGTCGCACGACCCGCGCCCCTTCGAACCGCGTCGGGAAGTCGAGGAGGAAGGAGGCGTCGGCGCCGGCGAACGAATAGATCGTCTGGCTGGCATCGCCCACCACGCAGATGTCGCGCCGGTCCCCGAGCCACAGCTCCAGCAGGCGGTTCTGCAGCGGTGACACGTCCTGGAACTCGTCCACCGTGAAATGCCGGTACTGCTCGCGTACCGCCTTGGCAACCTGCGGCTCGGCCTCGAGCATGCCCGCGCAGGCGAGGAGGACGTCCTCGAAGTCGAGCTGCCGCCGCTCGTCCTTGAGCTTCTCGTAGGCGTGCTGCAGCGCCACGACGCGATCCACACCGAGCCGCCCGACCCCGTTCGGTCGGGCGGCGACGTAGCCGTCGACACTGAGCATCGAGACCTTGCGCCACTCGATCTCGGACGCCACGTCGCGCAGCGTGGCCCGGTCGGGAGAGAGCCCGACGCCGTCGGCCGCGTGTGCGAGCAGCCGCACCTTGTTGTCGACGATGCCGGGGGCGCTGTCGCCCGCGAGCGTCGGCCAGAAGAAGTTGAGCTGGGCCAGCGCCGCGGCGTGGAACGTGCGCGCCGCCACGCCGGCCACGCCCATCGCGCGCAGTCGGCCGCGCATCTCGCCCGCGGCCTTCGTCGTGAAGGTGACCGCCATCACACGGCCCGGCGAGTAAGCCCCCGTGTCGACCCCGTGGGCGATGCGGTGCGTGATGACGCGTGTCTTCCCGGTGCCGGCACCGGCCAGCACGACGACCGGTCCCCGCAACGCGGTGACCGCCTCCCGCTGGTGCTCGTCGAGCCCGGCGAGCGCGTCGGTGCTCATGGCCGCTCCGCGTGCCAGTCGGCGATGAGGCGATGCGCGATGGAGGCAGGGCCAGGCAGCAGGACATCCCCGCCGCCCTCCAGCGCCGTGCCGATCTCGTCGCGCGTGAACCAGCGGACCGCGGCGATCTCTTCACCATCGGCCTCCGCGGCGCCGTCGTCGAGCGCTGCCGCGAGGAAGCCGACCATGAGCGACCGGGGATAGGGCCATGCCTGCGAGCCGCGGTACGACACGACGCCGACGTCCACGCCCGATTCCTCCGACACCTCCCGACGTACCGCCGCCTCGAGTGACTCCCCCGCCTCGACGAACCCGGCGAAGCACGAGTAGCGATCGGCGCCCCACAGCGCGTTGGAGCCCAGAAGCAGCAGGTCGGGGTCGACGGCGCTCGTGATGGCCACGATCACGGCGGGGTCGGTGCGGGGGAAATGCTGGCGACCGCAGTGCGGGCATCGGCGCGACCAGCCGCTGTCGCCGAGGTTCGTGAGAGTGCCGCACGCGGGGCAGAACGGGGCGTCCAGCAGCCACCGCCCGAGACTCAGCGCCTCGACGAAGGCGCCGGCGTCCGCCGCGGGGAGCGCTGCCCCCACGGCACGCAGTCCCGCCCAGCCCGCCGGCGCGGAGAAGAGCTCTTCCTCCTGGGCCGCGAACACGGCGGCGAGCAGTGCGGCCCCGTCCTCGGCGCGGCCGAGAAAGGCCCACGCGGCTCCGGCGGGCACCTCTGCCGCCACACTCCAGAACAGCGCGTCGGGTGCGGCCAGTGGCGCCGCGTCGCCGACGATGACGAGCACGCGCGTCGCGGCATCCGCCTGAGACACTCCGATGAGGTCGGGCGTGAGACGCTCTGCGGCAGCGCGATCGAAACCGGGACGTGCCAGCGGAGGGATGCTCGTACTGTCAGGCGCCGTCATCGGAACATGCTCCGCTTCGTCGTTCAGGGCCGGGCGTGGCGCGGGGACGGACGAGCGCGACCGACCTACCCTGGGCACATGGCACGCTCACCCCTCACTCTAGCCGCGTCGGTCACGTCGGCTCTGCCGCGGGTCGGGGTCGTCGGGGTCGGAGCCCTCACGGAGGGATCGACCGGCCGCTACGACGCCGCCGTCGCCGACCTGGACGACGGCCGGCGCGTCGTCGTGCGCGTTCCAGCCGACCCGTCGGCAGCGCCCGAGCTCGCCGCCGAGGCGCGTGCGCTGCGCGCACTCACGCCGGGCGTCCGCGGGCTGCTCCCCTTCCGCGCGCCGGAACTGCTCGGTGAGGCCGGCCTGGGCGACACGCGCGTCGTGGTCGTCGATTTCCTCCCCGGCTACCGCGTCGATGCCGCACACCTGCCCGCGGGTCGCGGCGCGGCGACCTCCCTGGGTGCGGCGCTGGCCGCCCTCCACGCCCTGCCCCACTCGATCGTCAAGGGCGAGGGACTTCCCGCACGTACGCCCGGGCAGGTGCGTGCCGACGTCACGCGCCTGATCGACCGTGCCGTGGCGACCCGGCGACTTCCGGTGAGCCTCGCGCACCGCTGGCATCGTGCGGTGGACGCCGACGACCTCTGGCGCTTCGAGTCGGCCGTCATGCTCGGCGGCGCGGGTGCCGCCTCGTTCCTGTTCGAGGATCTGGACGGGGTGCCGACCGTCACCGGCCTCCTCGAATGGCATGGGCTGTCGATCGGCGACCCTGCCACCGACCTGCAGTGGCTCGCGTCGGCGCCCGAAGCCGCGGATGACGTGTACGCCGCCTACGTCGCCGCAAGCGGCCGCGCCCCCGACGCCCGTGCCCGCGAGCGCGCCCGACTCTACGCGGAGCTGGAGTTCGCCAAGTGGCTGGTGCACGGGCACGACGTCGACCGCGACGACATCGTCGCCGACGCCGTGGAGCTCCTGGAGTCGCTGGCCACAGGAGTCGCCGGCGATGACATCGTGTCGGATGCCGCGCTCGACGTCGACGACGCCATCGCCCTTCTCGAGCGCACGCCGGGTTCCGCGGCGCCGACCGTCGACACGTCGATGCAGACCGATGCGTACGACCCAGAGGAGCTCGCCCAGTGGGTCGCCGATGAGCGGGCCGATACCGGCCCTGTCGATCGGAGCGCCGGGAGGTTCGACACGGAGGAGCTCACCGAGGCGGACCTGGCGGCCTTCCGCGACGAGGGCCGTGCCGGCGGGGGCGCAGGGTCGCCGTCGCCGCGGGTGGCGCGCGCAGCCGACGACGTCTCGACCGCACCGATCCAACTGCCGCACCTGTCCCCCGCGCCATTGCCCCTCGGGGCCGACCGCGAAGACATCACCGGAACGGATGCCGCCGCCGAGGCGGAACGCGCCTCCGAGGCAGCGCTGCGTCGCTGGCGGGCCGAGTGACCCCCGGCGGTCCTTGCTGAGATCGTCTGCTCTGGCCGCCGCCGAGCGATACGACGTCAGCCGCGGAGGATGACGTCCTCCGCGACGTAGTAGAGCGCGACGTCGATCTCGTCGAGAGGCACGCCGTGCTTGGCGTGGTAGGCCTGGCGGTAGAGCTCGAGCTGCAGCATCCGCTCGTCCCTCTCGGCGGGCGTGCGGGGAGCGACGCCGGTCTTCCAGTCGACGATCTCGATCCTGCCGCCGCGGTCCTCGCGGCGGTACACGGCGTCGAGCTTGCAGATGACGATGTGCGGCAGCCCGTCCGGGCCGATCGTGGTGAAGTCGATCTCGGTCTCGACCTCGATCGGCTGGCGGGACGCCCATTCCGACGCGAGGAACCGCTCGCGCAGCGCCGTCAGAGCCGCGGCGTCCTGGACGGAGGCCTCGCTGTTCGAAGGATCGGTGCCCGGGATCTCATCATCGGTCTCCCACAGTGCATCGTCGAGGGAACCCCCCAGCCCCGCCCGGCCGGAGCGCTGCTCGACCCACGCGTGGAACAGGGTGCCGAGGCGGGTCTGGCGGAAGGGGCGCTCGGGCATCGGCCGCGCGATGGCTGCCAGCGTGCCGTCCAGGTCGGCGACGTACTCCTTGTAGCGGGACGCCGCGATGCGAGTCGGCGCCGTGTGGACCGGTCGCGCGCGCCGGGCATCGCGTTCGGCGAGGAGGAGCGCAGCCTGCGGGTCGAGCACCGCGCGCCGCGCGGCGGAGTCGGAACCGAGCGCCTCGTGCGCCGCATCGACCGCGCGCGCCGCCGCCTCCACGGCCGTCCGGCGTGCTCCCAGAGGATCGATGGGCCACTGCAGCACGCGCCGGGCTCCTTGGTACGGATCGTCGCCGACCTCGTCGTCGGTGAGCGGCACCCCGAGCGCCGCGGCGATCTCGGTGAAGAAGACGCTGCGGGATCGGGGCCGCTTGGTTCCCGACCATGTCGCTCCCGTGAGAAGCAAGTGGTCCCTGGCGCGCGTGACGGCGACGTAGGCCAGCCGGCGGTCCTCCTCGAGCTGACGGTTGCGATTGGCCTCGACGAATGCGTCGATGGCTTCCTTCAGTTCCTGCTGGGTCTGCGCGGACTGCCAGCGCAGCACCGGCAGCCACGCCGAGTCGCCGCGGAACGCGTAGGGCAGCACACCGAAACCGAGCCATGCCTTGGTGTCACGCGGGGCGCTCGGCAGCTCGTCCTTCACCAGGCGCACCACGGCGACCGCGTCCCACTCCAGGCCCTTCGAGCCATGGATCGTGAGGAGCTGCACGACATCGTCCTCGGGAGGCTCCGTGCGCGGCGCGAACTCGTCGAGCTGCTCCGCGTGGTCGAGCCAGGCGAGGAGGCTCGACAGCGATCCGGTCTCGTCGGCGGCGAGGAAGGCGTGGACCTCGTCGACGAACGCGCGAAGCTGCGCCGACGCAATGCGCGCCGGCCCCCGGGACTCGTTCGCGGCGAGCTCGATGTCGAGCCGGAGCTCCAGCTCGATCAGCCGCACGAGTTCCGGGATCGGCATGCCGCTCGCCTGACGCAGCCCCGCGAAGACGGATGCCGCATCCCGCAGCCGCTCGCGGGCCGTGGGTGTGAAGCCTGCCAGCCAGCCGTGGTCAGGCCGCTGGCGGAGGACGAAGTCGAGCGCGTCGACGAGCGAGCCGTCGTCGTCACCGGCGCTTCCGCGAATGCGCTCGACGACTTCCGGCGCCAGTGGCTGCAGCGCGGTGTCGTGGCGCGCGAGGCGCCGCGACAGCGCCGCGAGCTCGCGCAGATCCGGCAGGCCGATGGCCCAGCGCGGACCCGACAGGAGGCGGATGAGCGCCGAACCCGCGGACGGATCGCTGACGACCCTCAGCGCGCAGACCACGTCGACCACCTCGGGAGTGGAGAGCAACCCGCCGAGGCCCAGGATGCGATGTGGGATGCCGCGGCGCCCGAGCGCGTCGCCGAAGCGGACCATGTGCTTCTTGCTGCGGAACAGGATGGCCCCGGTCGTCGGACGACCCTCCTGCGCGCGGGAGGCCCGTACGCCGGCGAACCATTCGGCCACGCGATCGGCCTCGGTGTCGAGGTCGGAATCGAACCCGAGTTCGACCGCTCCTGCGGGTGCGCCCGGGCGGGCGCGCAGCTCTTCCACGGCCAGAGACGCGGATGCGGCGAGCGGCGCCAGGACCGCGTTCGCGGCCGTCAGCACGGACGCGCTGTTGCGCCAGCTCGTCAGCAGTGCGTACTGCGCGCATCCCGCGCCCGGCGAGAACGCGTCGGCGAAGCCGCCCAGGTTGCCGGCACTGGCCCCGCGCCAGCCGTAGATCGCCTGATGCGGGTCTCCGACCGCCATCACGCCGGTGCCCGCGAAGAGGGCCGCCAGGAGGTCGGTCTGAGCCACGGATGTGTCCTGGTACTCGTCGAGGAGCACCACGCGGTACCTGTCGCGCAGCTCGTCGGCCACGACCGGGTGGCTCCGGACCACCTCGAGCGCGCCGGCGACCTGATCCGAGAAGTCGATGACACCGAGCCGCAGCTTCTCGGCCGCGTACTCGCGGGCGAGATCGGCGAGGAGGGCCAGCGCCTCCACCCGGTCGGCCGCGTCGGCGACATCCGCGTACACCGTCGTCCGCCGGTTGGTGGACGGCAGCTCGCGGACGGTGCGGAAGCGCTCGGGGAAAGCCGCGAGGGCGTCGAAGTCGACGAGGTTGTCGACGCCGTCGCGGGCGATCCGCAGTGCCGCGTCCACGATGGAGCGCACGGCTTCGCCGCGGTCTTCGAGGCGCGGGTCGTCCGACGCGAACACGACGCGACGCATGAGGAGCCACGCGGCGGATTCCGAGAGCACGGCGGCTTCGGCATCCCGTCCGATCCTCAGCGCGTGCTCGCGCACGATCTGGTCGGCGAAGCTGTTGTAGGTCGCCACCGTCGGGCGATGCAGCAGCGCGTCGTCGGACGAGTCCTGGGGCACCGCGTCCACGGCGCGTGCCAGCGTCTCGAGCAGCCGGTGGCGCTCCGCGGTCGCGCGCGCACCGTCGATGCCCGACCGCTCGAGGTCGCCGAAAGCCTCGAGTGCGCCCGCCTCCGCGAGTCCGGGAAGCGCCGGCAGCAGACCGTGCCGCTCGAACTCCGCCAGACGCGCGAGACGCTTGTGAATGCGCTCCGCCAGCTCCCCCGCTGCCTTGCGGGTGAACGTGAGGCCGAGCACCTCGTCGCGGCGCACGATGCCGTTCGCCACCAGCCATACGACCCGCGCGGCCATCGTCTCGGTCTTGCCGCTGCCGGCGCCCGCGACGACGAGTGCCGGTGCGAGCGGCGCCTCGATGACGGCGGTCTGCTCCTCCGTCGGTGGGAACTGACCCAGGGCGGCGGCGATGACGCGCGCCGATAGCGTCGGGGTCGGCAGCAGGGCGTCGTCGGCTCCGGACGCCACCGGAAGACGCTGCACGACCGTCACGAGGCGCTCACCGCGCCCACCGTGTGGATGCGGCACAGCCCGTAGGCGTGCTCGTCGCGGCAGTGCTCCTCATATGGTGCGGTGAAGGTCTCGCCTCGCATCACACCCACAGCGGTGCGGATACGGGTGAGGAAGGCATCTCGGCGCTCGTCGTCGAACGGCGGCTGCCAGGGCGTCACGTAGTCCGACCTCGTGGCGCTCGGACGCAGCACGAGGAGCTTCGCGCCGCCCGGCGCGCGACCCTTCGCCTCGGCGATGGCTCCGGCTTCGAAGGCCAGCTGGTAGGCCGCGAGCTGCGGATTGTCGAGCACCTTCGCATCGGTCTGCGGCTCCCGCTTGCCGGTCTTGAGATCCACGATCACGACGCTGCCCTCCGGCGTGAGTTCGACGCGATCGATGTAGCCCGACAGGATCACGCGGTGCCTCTCCCCCTCGGCGACCCCGGAGACGGGGTCGACGGGCGTGTCGGCTTCGGCAGTGATGTGATCGGGCTCGCCGAGCGGGATGTCGACCTCGAAGTGCGGCTCCGCGCCGATGAGTGTGCCGCCGCTGCCGTCGAACCGCTGCAGGTAGAGGTGCAGACGGCGCACGAGGTCGCGCGCACGCGTCTGCTCGGCGCGATCCCGCCACGCCGCCTCGAACGTGAGTTCGCCCCAGCGCGATTCCACCTCGGCCCAGAGCGCAGCCTCGTCGTGCCCGGCGGCATGTTCGAGGGCCGCGTGGATGATCGTGCCGAGACCGGCGGTGGTCCCACCCGGGTCGCCGCCGAGGTCGGCGATCACCCAGTTGAGCTCGCACTCCTCGAGCGCGTGCAGGCGGGACGGCGAGACGCGGACGTCCTCGCGCGACAGATCCCGCAGCGGACCGGTGGATGTCGGACCCGCCACGCCGTACCACTCGCGCGACGCGGCGCCCGGCACGCCCGCATCCGCCAACAGCGCCAGCTGCTCGGCCGCACGCGCTGCCGGGGCCGCCGCCGGACCGGCAGAGGCGGACGACGGCCGCATGCCGGGCTCAGCGAGCGTCCGCACGCCCAGCTGCGTCAGTGTCCGGCGGTGCCGTGCCACGAGTCCGCGCAGCGAGACCGGGTGGTCCAGTTCGAACGGCTCGGGATCGGGCAGCAGCTCGAAGAAGACGCTCGGACCGGTGTCGTCGTCGTCGACGGCAGTCACGACCAGCAGGGCGTCGGCGCGGGACAGAGCCCTCGCCAGCAGCCGCAGTTCGTCGTGCATCGCCGCGCGACGGCGGTCGAACGCGCCCGGCGTCTCGCCTTCGGCGCGGGTGGCGGCATCCGCCAGCCGCCAGGTGTCGAGAAGACTTCCGCGAAGCCGCGTGTTCGGCCACACGCCTTCCTGCACCCCGGCGACGACGACGGTGTCGAACTCCATCCCGAGCGCGCCGGCCGGCGTCATGATCCGCACGCTGTCGTCGCGCGTGGGGGCCTCGAGACGATCCTCGGCGACGCCGCTGTCGAGGATCGACCGCACGAAGACGCGCGGATCGGCGTCGAGCGAGCGCTCCACGAACCGCTTCGCCGCTTGGAACAGCGCCACGAGCGCATCCAGATCTCGGTGCGCCTGCTCCGCGAGAGGGCCGTTGCCCCGCGCGAGCTCCGCCCACGTGCGGGCGAGGCCGCTCCGGTCCCACGCGGTCCACAGCAGCTCGTGGGCGGTCGCACCGCGCTCGAGCTCGTCGCGGAGCACCGCCAGCGTGCGCGCGAGCGACGCCGCCCGTCGCGCCTCGCGGGTGTCGAGCAGCTCGAATTCCAGCGGCTGCCGCATCGCCGAAAGCACCAGGTCACGTCCCGAGCGTTCGGGTGTCTCGGTCTTGTCCTCCGCTTCTGCGCCCCTTTCGAACACCCGGCGCAGCTCGCCGTGACGCAGCGCCGAGCGCAGGCGACGCAGCTCGATGACGTCCAGCCGCCCGTACGTGCCGGTCAAGGCCGCCGACACATCCTCGAAGGTCCACTCATCGCGAGCCGCGAGTTCGACGAGCCGCAGCAGGTCGGCCACCGGCCGCACGGTGCCGAGCGCCCGGCCGGGCCCGCTCGAGCGGGCCGGCACCTCTCGGGCCGACAGCTCCGCCTCGAGGGCCGCCACCTGCCGCGTGTCGTGCGCGATCACGGCGCAGTCGCGCCAGGGGACGCCGTCGCGCACGTGACGCTCGCGCAGAACGCGGGCGATCGCGTCATACTCCTCGGCGGTCGAGCGCAGGCTGAGCACGCGTACCGACCCGTCAGGTTCTGCCTCCGCGAGGCCACGCCGGTGCGCGACGACTCCGACCGCGCCGATGCGCTGGGTCACCCGCCCGACGAGCTCTCGCTGCCACGCGGTGCCGCGGTGCCCGTCCGCGAGCACGTGCACGGAGCCGAGCGACGCCGCCAGCCGCGCGAAGTTCTCGGGTGTCGCGCCTCGGAACGACCCGGAGCCGACATCGGGGTCGCCGAACGCCAGCACAGCCATGCCGCGAGCGCGAAGGGCCTCGAGCAGCTCGACGCCACCGAGCGTCAGCTCCTGCGCATCGTCGACGAGCACGACCCGCACGCGGTCGACGGCGGGGCTTCCGGCGGGCGCCGTGCGCAGGAGGCCCACCGCTTCGCGGACCAGTCCCGCGGCATCCCGATGCGCGCCTCGCATGCCGTCGCGCACCTGCAGATACTCGCCGAAGAACGACGACAGCGCGACCCAGGCGGGCAGCTCGTGCCGCTCCCCCATCATGCGCAGGCGATCGGGCCCGATGCCGAGGGTGGTGCACTCGGCGAGGAAGGTGCGCACTTCGGTGCGGAAGCCGGCCGTGCCGCGGATCGCCGCGCCGAGCCAGTCCGGCCAGCGGCCTGCGCCGGCCGCCTCGTCCTCTTCGTCGCCCTCGAGCAGGTCACGGATGATCTGGTCCTCGTCGCCGCCGGTGAGCAGCTGCGGCGGATCCGCGTCGACCGCGACCGCGTGCGCCCGTACGATCTGGAACGCATACGACGGGACCGAGCGCGCGAGCGGACCGGTCGTGGCCACGCGCACGGCGAGGCCGAGCCGGTCGCGCAGCGCCGTCGCGGTCTGCCGTGAGGGCGTGAGCACCAGGACGGTGTCAGGGTCGAGGCCGGCCTCGACGAGGCGCGCCACCCGCGCGACCAACGTCTCGGTCTTGCCCGCTCCCGGGGCCCCGACCACGACGCCTGATGCCTCGACGGGGAGCGAGAGCACGGCCGCCTGCGGCGCGTCCGCTGCGAATGTGGCGCGCTGCCGAGTCCCCGAAGTCACCCTTCGACGGTAGCGCGCACGGCCGACATCGGCCGTTCGCCCAGAGCGTTCGGACCGCGGGCGGACGCCGCTCCCCCGTGTCGTAGAGTTGCCATGCGTCCGGGGAGCCCTCAGCCTTTCGGCAAGTACACCGTCGCCCCGCGCAGGAGGTCAGTCACGTG
Source organism: Microbacterium sp. ZW T2_14 (assembly GCF_044987405.1). Taxonomy (NCBI): domain Bacteria; kingdom Bacillati; phylum Actinomycetota; class Actinomycetes; order Micrococcales; family Microbacteriaceae; genus Microbacterium; species Microbacterium sp. ZW T2_14. Next base: position 27,087 of record NZ_JBJDRK010000053.1, read on the forward strand.
GAGATCCGCATCGGCATCGCGAACACCGGCCGCGAGCTCAACTTCGAGACGAACGAGCCGGCGGCCGACGTCAAGAAGTCCGTCGCCGCGGCGCTCGACGCCGGCGCCACGCATGTGACGTTCGCCGACGCCAAGGGCAACTCGTACATCGTGCCCACGGCCGCCCTGGCGTACATCGAGCTCGGCTCCGAGGAGTCGCGCCGCGTCGGCTTCGTGGCCTGAGCGGACGCGTGACGTGCAGATCCTCATCGCGTTCATCGTCGGCGCGGTCATCGGCCTGGGCATCCACTTCCAGCTGCACCAGCGCCTGACGCGCGGGGTGGTGCTCGCACCGATGATCGGCGCCGTTTCGGCGGGCATCGTGTGGACGATCCTCACGTGGGTGGGCATCGGCATCGACACCCCGTGGCCGTGGCTGGCGGCCCTGGTCGTCCCGATCGTCGTCACCTACCCCGCCGTCATCGCGATCTCCCGCAGCCGCGTCACCCACGACGCGCGCGAGGAGGCCCGCCTCGGCATCGGCTGACGTCGCTTTCCCCCCGCTTCGGGTCAGGCGGCGAGTCCCATCGCGTCCATGCGGCGCGAGTGCGCGGCCATCAGCTCGGTGAAGACGGGCTCGACCTTCTGCTCCTCGGCGCGGCCGAGAGACATCGGCCGCAGCGCGGCCCGCGCGATGAGCAGGGTGTCGCCGACCAGCCGGCGGCCCCACAGGGCGAGCAGCGACTTCCATTCGATGTCGCTCGCGATGGTCTCGGTGATCAGCTCCACGATGGCCTGCCGGTCGTCGTCCGCCTGCAGGATGCGAGCCACCCGGTCGCCGGTCTCGCCGTAGCTCGCCGAGAGGGCGAGGTAGAAGTCGTCCAGCATTCCCGCGGTGATGTGCACCGACAGCATGGTCTCCTGCGGCCGGACGCCGTGCGTCGCCGCCCGGAAGCCGTCGAGGGGCTCGCGGAACGGTCGCATGATCTCGGTCGGGTCGTCGCCGCGCTCTCGGATCAGGGCGACCAGCGCCTCGTGCTTGGTGAGGGCGGCGCCCGCGGCGCGCGACACCGCCTCCTTCTCACCCAGTTCGGGGATCGTCTGGATGAGCTCGGTGAGCGTTTCGAAGAATCCCAGCTGCAGATAGGCGGCCTGGCCGAGGAACGTGTCGATGTCGGGAGCGAGCTCCTCGAAGTCCACACGATCGCCGCCGCTGAGCTCGTCTCGCGAGCGCAGCTGCAGCTTGCGGCCCGTCTCCCGCCGCTGCCAGAACCACTTCACCATGCACGAAAGCCTACGAGGCGGCGCCCGGTCCGTGTTCGCGCCCGCCTCCCTCCGGTATCGTGGGAGGGTCCCCGGCGTCGGATCGGGGCGCCCGCGCCTGTGGGAGAGAAGGGCGTGGATCGCACTTCCGCCCGCGCGGCGACCTCGAAGAGGCCGGAACCGCGCCCGGGCAAGAACCCAGGCAGCATCTCACTGCCGGACAGGCACACATCGTGACGACCTTCGCCGAACTCGGCGTTGATCAGGACATCGTCGAGGCGCTCGCTGTAAAAGGCATCGTCGACGCCTTCCCGATCCAGGAACAGACCATCCCCCTCGGCCTCCCCGGCCAGGACATCATCGGCCAGGCCAAGACCGGCACCGGAAAGACCTTCGGCTTCGGCATCCCCGTCGTCCAGCGGCTCGGCCCGACCCCGCCTCCCGGCGTGCAGGCGCTCATCGTGGTGCCGACGCGGGAGCTGTGCGTGCAGGTCTACGAAGACATGGACATGCTCACCTCGGGACGCCCGACGAGCGTCGTCGCCATCTACGGCGGCAAGGCGTACGAGGGCCAGATCGACCAGTTGAAGGCCGGCGCGCAGATCGTCGTCGGCACCCCGGGGCGTCTCATCGACCTCAACAACCAGCGGCTGCTCGACCTGTCGCACGCGACGGAGGTCGTGCTCGACGAGGCCGACAAGATGCTCGATCTCGGATTCCTCCCCGACATCGAGAAGATCTTCTCCAAGGTGCCGGCCATCCGGCACACGCAGCTGTTCTCGGCGACGATGCCCGGCCCCATCGTGGCCCTCGCTCGCCGGTTCATGTCGAACCCCATCCACATCCGCGCCACCGACCCTGACGAGGGGCTCACGCAGGCGAACATCAATCACCTCGTGTACCGGGCGCACTCGCTCGACAAGGACGAGGTCATCGCCCGCATCCTCCAGGCGGAGGGCCGCGGCAAGACCGTGATCTTCACGCGCACCAAGCGCGCGGCTCAGCGCCTGTCGGATGAGCTGGGCGACCGCGGCTTCAACACCGCCTCGGTGCACGGCGACATGAGCCAGGAGGCGCGCGAGCGCTCGATGGCGGGCTTCAAGGCCGGCAAGAAGGACGTCCTGATCGCGACGGACGTCGCGGCACGCGGCATCGACGTCGACGACGTCACGCACGTCATCAACCACACGATCCCCGATGACGAGAAGACCTATCTGCACCGCGCGGGTCGCACCGGCCGCGCCGGCAAGACGGGCATCGCCGTCACGTTCGTCGACTGGGAGGACCTGCACAAGTGGGCCCTCATCAATCGCGCGCTCGAGTTCGGTCAGCCCGAACCCGTCGAGACGTACTCCTCCAGCCCGCATCTGTTCAGCGATCTCGACATCCCCGCCGGCACGAAGGGGCGCATCGTGACGGCCCCGAAGACCCAGGCGGTCCGCGTCCAGCCCGAACGGGCTGCGGATGCCGCGGCCGAGGTCGAGACGAACGGTCAGGCCCCGCGCCGCCGTCGCCGTCGCCGCGGCGGTGACGCCGAGCGGGTGGGCTCGACCTTCGAGCCGATCGACGGCGCCGGCTCATCCACGTCGGAGCAGAACGGGGCGCCGGACGACGGCGATCGCTCCACCGAAGGCGGCGGAACCCACGACGGCGGCGGCAAGGAGCACCACGACGGAAAGCCCGCGCCGCGCCGGGGCCGGCGCCGTCGCGGCGCGGGCTTTCCG
>NZ_JBJDRK010000054.1:0-28122 GCF_044987405.1 Microbacterium sp. ZW T2_14
GCACAGACAGGCCCAATCCCCGTGACCGATCCTGCGACGCCCGAAGACACCGCCGCCGCGCCCCCTCGTCCGTTGAAGATCGTCATCGGCGCCGATACGTTCCTTCCCCACGTGAACGGTGCCGCGCGCTTCGCGGAGCGGCTCGCCGCCGGCCTCGTCGCCCGCGGCCACGAGGTGCATGTGATGGCCCCGAGCAAGACGCACCGCGAGCACGGCACATTCACCGAGGTCATCGAGGGGCAGTCGATGACCATGCACCGCCTGCCGTCGTGGCGCTGGTACCCGCACGACTGGCTGACGTTCGTCATGCCGTTCCGCTCGAAGTACTACGCGCGTCGCGTGCTCGACAAGGTGCAGCCCGACGTGGTGCACAGCCAGTCGCACATCATCATCGGCCGCGGTCTGACCCGCGAGGCGCGCAAGCGCGGCATCCCTGTCGTGGCGACGAATCACGTGATGGCCGAGAACGTGCTCGACTTCACCATCCTCCCCGCCTCGTGGACGCGGTACGCCGTCAAGCTCGCATGGGAGGACGCCGAGCGCACGTTCAAGATGACGCGCGCGGTCACGACCCCCACCCGCAAGGCCGCCGAGTTCCTCGAGCGCACGATCGACATCCAGGGCGTCATCCCGGTCAGCTGCGGCATCGACGCCTCCAACTACACCGCTGACCTCTCGCCGCGCGACGCGCACCGCCTGGTGTTCGTGGGACGTCTCACGACCGAGAAGCAGATCGACGTCGTGCTGCGCGCGATCGCGCAGCTCGACCCGTCGCTCGACGTGCGCTTCGACATCGTCGGCAGCGGCGACCAGCGACGCAACCTCGAGCAGCTCAGCTCCGAGCTCGGCCTCACCGACCGCGTGCACTTCCACGGTCACACCACCGACGACGAGCTGCGGTCCTTCCTGACGAACGCCAGCCTCTTCGTGATCGCCTCGATCGCCGAGCTGCAGTCGATCGCGACGATGGAGGCGATGGCCTCGGGTCTGCCGATCGTCGCGGCCGACGCGGTCGCACTCCCGCATCTGGTGCACGACGGCGAGAACGGCTACCTGTTCCGCCCCGGCGACGTCGACGATCTCACCGAGAAGCTGACGACCGTGCTGACCCAGACGCCCGAGGAGCGCGAGCGCATGCAGCGCGCCTCGCTCGAGGGCGTCAAGGTGCACGACATGCGCCGGACCCTCGACACGTTCGAGGCGCTGTACCGCGACGAACCGCTGCCCGAGTAGGCGTCGTGCACGTCGTGATGTTCGGCGACCAGCACGCCGAGACGCTCGGCGGAGCACAGGTGTCGATGCGGCTGCAGCGGCGCTTCCTCGAGAAGGCCGGTCACACCGTCACGATCGTGGCACCGGCGATGCACGGCGCGCGGGCGCGGGAGGCGGGCGCAGCCGATCCGTCGTACCTGGACCTCCCCTCGATCCCGATCACCCTCGATCGGGAGTACGCGATGACCTGGCCGGGTCGGCGCACGGATCGGTGGCTGGATGCCGCGCTGCGGCGCCTCATCGCCGACACCGGGCGCACTCGGGTGGACGTGGTGCACGTGCAGGCGGACTTCTGGGGCGCCTACATCGGCCATCGCTTCGCGCGCCGGCACGGGCTGCCCGTCGTGCACACCATGCACAACCGCGTGGACGTCGGCATCGAGGCCACGGCGCCCTTCCCCGGGCTCGTGCTTCGGGTGCTGAACGCGTGGCAGCGGCGGGCGCTCGGGGTCTTCGTGGAGGGCAAGCCGGTCGGGCGTGACGGCTGGGCGTACCTGCGACGGTTCGCGGGGCGGTCGGACGCCGTCACCGCTCCGTCATCGCACTTCGCTCGGCGGCTCGAGGGGCACGGCGTGGTGCCGGGCGGCCGCCGCGCGGTGGCACCGCACCTCGACGCCCCGCCGACCGGGCCCGCGGTCGACGTGATCTGGAACGGCATCGACGACGACCTGCTCGACGAGGTGCTCGCCGCAGCGCCCGATGCGAAAGCACTGCGCGGTGACGCGACACCCCGAGGCGCGGCATCCGTCACCGGCGTGTCGGACGAATCGGCCCGTCTTTCCGCACGCGCTCCGGGACCACCGCGGTTCGTGTGGCTCGGGCGCATGAGCCCCGAGAAGCGCCTGCTGCCGTTCCTCGAGGCGCTCGCCGCGTCGGGCGTCGACGCCGACGTCGAGATCATCGGCGGCGGCGGCCAGCTGCGCGCGGCCCGCCGACTGGTCGAGAAGCTGCGGCCTCGCGCCACCGTCACGTTCGCCGGACGGATGCCGTACGCCCGGACGCTGCGTCGCATCGCGGCCGCCGACGCCGTCGTGCAGACCTCGATCGGCTTCGAGACCCAGGGCATGACGATCTTCGAGGCGGCGTCGCTCGGGACCCCCGCCGTCGTGAGCGATCCCGATCTCGCGGCCGAGCTGGGCGCAGGCTTCTGGGCGGTCGGCGAGGGTGGCGTGACGACCGGTCACGACGCCGACCCGTCGGTCGACGCGCTGGCGGACGCGCTGCGGGCCGCGGCATCCGATATCACCGCCGGAACACCGCGCGTTCCCGACCCGACGATCCGCGAGCGGTTCCGCCAGTCGTCCCGCACCGCCGCGATGCTCGCGGTCTACGCCCGCGTCACAGCCTGAGCCCCCTCGGAATCGCGAAAGGGGAGATCTCCGCCGCGAAGCCTGCGGAAGTCTCCCCTTTCGCGACTCCTGGGGAGGCGGGGGTGCGTCACGGGTGGCGGGTGTGGTCGGTGGGGATCCGGCGGTAGCCGTCGGAGCGGAGGGCGGCGATCGTCGATCCGAGGGCCACCGCGGACACTGCTGCGAGAAGAATCACGATGAACATGGCAGAAACGCTACGCTTGCGGAAGAACTGCCACGAGTGGCAGAATGGCCACGAACCGCAGGAAAACTGCCACGCTTCGACAGGCTCAGCGACCGCTGGCCGGAGGGGACTCCCATGAGAACCGTCGCCTGCATCGTCACGGACGGCTTCGCGCCGTTCGAGTTCGGAGTGGCGTGCGAGGCGTTCGGCCTCGACCGCTCCGACGACGGCATCCCGAGCTTCGACTTCCGCGTCGTGACCCCCGACCCCGGCGTCGTCGAGTCGAAGATGGGCTTCTCCATCAACGTCCACGAAGACCTGTCGTACGCGTACGAGGCCGACCTGGTCGTGGTCTCACCTGTGCCGCATCAGTACTGGGACAGCATCGACGAGCGCGTGCTCGACGTCATCCGGGCGGCGGTCGCCCGCGGCGCGTGGGTGCTCAGCGTCTGCAGCGGATCGTTCGTGGTCGCCGCGTCGGGCGTGCTCGACGGCCGCCGCGCCACGACCCACTGGATGTACGCGCAGAAGATGAAGGAGATGTACCCGCAGATCGACGTCGACCCCGACGTGCTGTACGTGCAGGACGGCCGCATCATCACGAGCGCGGGCACCGCCGCCGGCCTCGACGCGTGCCTGCACCTGCTGCGCCAGGAGCTGGGCGCCGAGCTGACCAACATCATCGCCCGCCGCATGGTGGTGCCGCCGCAGCGCGACGGCGGCCAGGCGCAGTTCATCGCCAACCCGCTGCCGGCCACGACCTCGCTCTCGCTCGCGCCGGTCACCGACTGGATGCTCGACAACCTGCGGCTCGATCTCACCGTCGACCAGCTCGCCGCCAAGGCCCACATGTCGCCGCGCACGTTCGCCCGTCGCTTCAAGGCCGATCACGGTGCGACTCCGGCCGCGTGGCTCGCCCGGCAGCGCATCATCCACGCCCAGCGCCTGCTCGAGAAGACGGACCTGGGGCTCGACCGCATCGCGTACGAGAGCGGGTTCGGCTCGGCCGCCGTGCTGCGCCAGAACTTCGCACGCGTGCTCGGCACTACCCCGACCGCGTACCGCTCGCGGTTCGCGTGCAACGACGAGGAGATGACGGATGCCGCGTCCGCCGTCCAAGCCGTGGCTGAGGCCGCGCGCGGAGAAGCGGTGCTTGAGTCCGTGGCCTGAAGCCACGTGACAGGTTGCGCGTCAGCCTGCGCGACGGGTCGTGGTGACAACGCGCACGAGGCCACGCGAGTCGATCGCGCGGCCTCGTGCGAGGTGTCGGGTGGGGCTCAGGCCCGTCGCGTCTTGAGCTCGCGTCCGTGGACCGTCAGCGCGTAGATCACGAGCACGTCGAGGGCCAGGACGGCGATCGACAGCCACGGCTGCGCGGCGATGAGGGTCAGCTGACCGATCGCGTTCAGCGCCACGAGGATGATGGCGACGACCCGCGCCCACGTCGCGCCGCCCAGGAGGGCGATGCCCACGAGGATGAGGAGGAGGCCCGAGATGAGGTGCCACCAGCCCCACGCCTGGATGTCGATCGAGAACAGGCCGGACTCGCCGACGAAATAGGCCGTGTCGGGCCCGATGAGGGCCTGGAGGCCGTGGAAGACGTCGATGACGCCGGCGATGAGCAGGACGACGGCGGCGAAGACGCCCCATCCCACCCATCCGGTCACGGTGGTGTCGTTGTCGGTCATGTGCGTGTCCTTTCGAGGGCGAGGGTGTGCCGGCCGACGCGCGGCGACGTCGTCGCCCGCGTCCGAGGCATGCTCCGAACATGGCGCAGCGCGCGGGCGCGGGCATCATGCAGGACGCATGAAATCGTGGGTGGGGGCCACGTGATGAGCGCCACGCCACCCCGGCGCCGCTCGCCTTCGCTACGTTGAAACGCATGGCGCTGCATCCGCGAACGTGGTTCTCGCGCAAGACCTTGCGCAAGGACCTCGTCGCGGGACTCACGCTCGGCGTCGAGACGGTGCCCGACGGGCTGGCCCAGGGTCTTCTCGCGGGCGTGAACCCGCTCGCGGGGCTGTACGGGCACATGTTCGGCATGATGGGCGCGGCGCTGTTCACCGGCAGCGCGTTCATGACGGTGCAGGTGACGGGTGCGATGGCGCTCATCGTGTCCGATGCCGGCCTGCAGACGCGCGCCGATCCCGATCGGGCGCTGTACACGCTCGCGGTCATGAGCGGCATCGTGCTCGTCGTCGCGGGGCTGCTGGGCGGTGGGCGGCTCGTGCGATTCGTTCCCACGGCGGTGATGACGGGCTTCGTGACCGCGGTCGGCGTCAACATCGTGCTCGGGCAGCTGTCGAACTTCACCGGCTACGACGCCAAGGGCGCGAACCGGATCGTCAAGACCGCCGATCTCGTGCTGCACCTGCCGCAGTGGAGCGTGGCCTCGCTCGTGGTGGGCACGATCACGGTGCTCGTGATCGTGCTGCTGCAGGCGACGCGTGTCGGTGCGCTCGGGCTGGTGGTCGCCGTCGTCGTCGGCTCGATCTGCGCGGCGCTGCTGGACCTGTGGGTCGCCCGGCCGGTCACGCTCCTGCGGGACCTCGTCGACGTGCCGGCGGCGCTGCCGACGCCGGTGCTCCCGAGCCTCGCCGACGTTCCCTTCCTCCTCGTACCGGCGATCTCGCTCGCCTTCGTCGCGATGGTGCAGGGCGCAGGCGTCTCGGCCGGTATCCCGACGCCCGACGGAAAGCGTTCCGACGCCTCACGGGACTTCATCGGCCAGGGCGTCGGCAACATCGTCTCCGGGGTGTTCCGGGGCATGCCGGTGGGGGGATCGTCGTCGGGTTCGACGCTCGTCGTCTCGGCGGGCGCCCGGACGCGGCTCACCTTCTTCATCGCCGGCACGGTGACCGCGCTGGTCATCCTCTTCGCCTCGAACCTGGTCGCCTTCATCGCGATGCCCGCCCTCGCGGCTCTCCTCATCGTCGTCGGCGTCACAGCGGTCAAGCCCAGCAGGGTCTACTCGGTGATCAGGAGCGGGCTCCTGCCGACCGTCGTCATGGCGGTGACCTTCGTGCTCACCCTGCTCATCCCGCTGCAGTTCGCCGTGCTGGTCGGCGTCGGACTCGGCATCGTCCTCTTCGTCGCCCAGCAGTCGAACACGCTGCGGGTGCGACGCGTGGTCTTCGCCGACGACGGCCGCATGCGCGAGATCGATCCGCCTGCAGCCATCCCGCCGCGCGAGATCGTGGTGCTGCAGCCGTACGGCAGCCTGTTCTTCGCGAGCGCGCCGACCTTCGAACGGCAATTGCCGAGGGTGGATGCCGGTTCCGAGGACTCCGTCGTCATCATCCGTCTGCGCGGCACCGACGCCGTCGGTCTCTCGTTCGTCGAGGTGCTCCGTCGATACGCGACCGAGCTGAGTGCCGTCGGATCGAGTCTCAAGCTCGTCGTGAGCGAGACGAAGGTGATCTCGCAGCTCGAAGCCGGCGGCCTGTCGTCGGCGATCGGCGAGCGCAACATCTACCGGGGCACGGAGTGGGTCGGCGCGACGCTGCGCCGGGCCTACGACGACGCTCGCGACGAGCGCAACGCACGCTGATTGCCCCGCACGCCGGTTGTTGGTAAACTTGAGCCAACGCGACTCAAGTTTTGCGACCACAGATTTCAGGAGACAGATGAACGCCACACAACAGCCCGGGCAGGAGGACGCGCAGAGCGCCCTCGAGCAGTTCGGGATCAACCTCACCGACCGCGCCCGCCAGGGCAAGCTCGACCCCGTCATCGGGCGCGACAGCGAGATCCGCCGCGTCAGCCAGGTGCTGACCCGGCGCACCAAGAACAACCCCGTGCTCATCGGCGAGCCCGGCGTCGGCAAGACGGCCGTGGTCGAAGGCCTCGCCCAGCGCATCGTCGCGGGCGACGTCGCCGAGTCGCTCAAGAACAAGGAGCTCGTCACGCTCGACATCTCCGCTCTCGTGGCCGGCGCCATGTACCGCGGACAGTTCGAGGAGCGCCTGAAGAGCGTCCTGAAGGAGATTACCGAGTCTGACGGCCGCGTCATCACGTTCATCGACGAGCTGCACGTGCTCATGGGCGCGGGCGGCGGCGAAGGCTCGGTGGCGGCATCCAACATGCTCAAGCCCATGCTCGCGCGCGGCGAACTGCGCATGATCGGCGCCACCACGCTCAACGAGTATCGCGAGTTCATCGAGAAGGATGCCGCGCTCGAGCGCCGCTTCCAGCAGGTCTACGTCGGCGAGCCCTCGGTCGAGGACACCGTCGCGATCCTCCGCGGGCTCAAGGAGCGGTACGAGGCCCACCACAAGGTGGCGATCGCGGATGCCGCGCTCGTGGCCGCGGCATCCCTCAGCCATCGCTACATCCCGTCCCGGCAGCTGCCCGACAAGGCCATCGACCTCATCGACGAGGCCGCGTCGCGGCTGCGCATGGAGATCGACTCGGCACCGCTCGAGATCGATGAGCTGCGCCGCCACGTCGACCGGCTGAAGCTGGAAGAGCTCGCGCTCAAGAAGGAGAAGGACGACGCCTCGAAGGAGCGCCTGGCGACGCTGCGCGAGACGCTGCGGGTCGAGCAGGAGAAGCTCGGCGAGCTGCAGGGGCGGTGGGAGCGCGAGCGCGCCTCGCTGAACCGCGTCGGCGACCTCAAGACCAAGCTCGACGCCGCCCGCATGGAGGCCGAGCGCGCGCAGCGCGAGGGCAACCTCGAGAAGGCGTCGCGGCTGCTCTACGCCGAGATCCCGGCGCTCGAGCGCCAGCTGGTCGAGGCCGAGCGCGAAGAGCCTGCGGGTGACCGCATGGTCAACGAGCAGGTCACCGACGAGGACATCGCCGCCGTCATCGCGGCGTGGACCGGCATCCCGGTCGGGCGCCTGCTGCAGGGAGAGACCGAGAAGCTGCTGCACCTCGAGTCCGAGCTCGGCAAGCGCCTCATCGGGCAGAAGCAGGCCGTGAAGGCGGTGTCGGATGCCGTGCGCCGTTCGCGTGCGGGCATCAGCGACCCGGGCCGGCCGACGGGATCGTTCCTGTTCCTCGGCCCCACCGGTGTGGGCAAGACCGAGCTCGCCAAGGCGCTCGCCGAGTTCCTCTTCGACGACGAGCACGCGATGGTGCGCATCGACATGTCGGAGTACGGCGAGAAGCACACCGTGTCGCGCCTCGTCGGTGCCCCTCCGGGGTACATCGGCTATGAGCAGGGCGGTCAGCTCACCGAGGCTGTGCGGCGACGCCCGTACTCGGTGGTGCTGCTCGACGAGATCGAGAAGGCGCACCCCGAGGTCTTCGACGTGCTGCTGCAGGTCCTCGACGACGGCCGCCTCACCGACGGCCAGGGTCGCACGGTCGACTTCACGAACGTGATCCTGGTGCTGACGTCGAACCTCGGCTCGCCGATCCTCATCGACCCGACGCTGTCGGCCGAGCAGAAGCGCGACGCGGTGATGGGCATCGTGAGGCAGGCGTTCAAGCCCGAGTTCCTCAACCGTCTCGATGACATCGTGATGTTCTCGGCGCTCAGCGAGGACGACCTGGCGCAGATCGTCGAGCTCGCGGTGTTCGCGCTCCAGCGGCGCCTGAAGGACCGCCGCCTCACGCTCGCCGTGACGCCCGACGCCCGCGCGTGGCTCGCCGAGCGCGGCTACGACCCGGTGTTCGGGGCGCGGCCGCTTCGCCGGCTCATCCAGTCCGAGATCCAGGACCGTCTCGCGATGGCCCTGCTGTCGGGCGGGGTGCGTGACGGGGATGTCGTCCGGGTGGACGTCGCCGCCGACGGCACCTCGCTCGTGCTCACCAGCGACGGTCCCGCCGCGAGCGAGCCCACCGTGGACGACGAGGACGTGATCGAGGCCGAGCTGCTCGACGACTGAGGCCGGCACCGGCCGCGGCTGGGCGGCCCGGGTGCGGGGCTGCTGCCCGAATGACGGATGCCTCGTCCCGCGGCCGCGGGACGAGGCATCCGTCGTGATCGGTGCGAGGGCTCAGTCGTTGACGAGCACGGAGTCGGCGGCGGGACGGCGCTCACGCGGCGCGGTCTCGCGGGCCTGCAGCTCGGCGGACACCGTGCGGATGTCGCCGAGGCTGCCCACGGCCATCACCGTGACGGGGAGGAAGTCGTCGCTCAGGCCGAACGCCGCGGCGAGGGCATCGCGGTCGAAGCCGCCCATCTGGTGCGTGGAGAGGCCGTCGGCGTGCGCCTGCACGGTGAAGTGGGCGGCCACCTGCCCCGTGTCGTACTGCGCCCAGGCCATCGGCTGCCCGTCGCGCGTCGTCTCGGCGACGAATACGACGAGCGCGGCCGCGTCGCCGGCCCACACGCTGTTGAAACCGGCCAGCGCCGACATGATGTGCGCGTGGGCTGCCGACCCGCGGCGTGCGACGATGACGCGCCAGGCCTGCGTGTTGGCAGCGGTCGGCGACCATCGTGCCGCCTCGAGCGCGCTCGCGAGGGCGGTCTCGTCGATGACGGCCTCCGGGTCGAAGATGCGGGTGCTCCAGCGCTCCGCGAGGATGTCGATGATCGGGGCGTCGGTGTCAGCGGTGCGATCGGTGAGAGTAGCCATGGCGTCTCCTTGTGAGTGGATGTGATCGGCAGGACGCCATCGGCCCGAGTGCATGCAACCGCATGCATCCTCCGGCCATTCCCGTTGCGGGCGACGCCGGCCGAGCGGTGCCGTGAGAGCATCGAGCGTGCGCACCGTCCGTGCCCTGTGGGGCTCCTCGCATCCGGGGCCGACGCTCGTCGTGACGGCGCTCGCGCTCGCACTCGGGATCGCGACCGGGCTGGAGACCTGGCGCATCGTGCTCCTGACGGTCTCGGTGTTCGCGGGACAGCTATCGGTGGGCATCTCGAACGACGCGTTCGACGCCCCGCGCGACCGCGCCGTCGGACGCACCGACAAGCCGCTGGCACGCGGCGACATCTCCATCGGCGTCGCCTGGATCGCCGCATCCGTGCTGCTGGCGATCGCGCTGGTTCTGTCGGTGCCGCTGGGATGGCGGATGCTCGCGGCACATGCGCTCGCGCTCGGCTCGGCGTGGTCCTACAACGCGGGACTGAAGTCGACGCCGTGGTCCATCGTGCCGTTCCTGGTCAGCTTCGGGATCTTCCCGTCCCTCGCGACCCTGTCAGCCCCCGACCCGGCGTTCGCGGCCGGCTGGGCCTGGATCGCGGGCGCCGCGCTCGGCGCCGCCGTGCACCTCACCAACGTGCTGCCCGACCTGGACGACGACGCCCGCACCGGGGTGCGAGGGCTGCCGCACCGGCTGGGCCCGCGGATCTCCGCCATCACCGCCGCACTGGCCGTGGTGGGCGGCGCGATCGCCGTGCTGCTCGGCGCGGCGGGCGGCGATCTCGGCGCGGTCTCGGCCGTATCGTGGCTCTTCTTCGGGGCGGTCGTGATCGTCGCGGCGGTCACGGCGTGGCGGGCGATCGTGAGACCGCCGAGCCGCGCGCTGTTCCGGTTGGTGATGCTCGCGGCGCTGCTGCTGGCCACGCAGCTCGTCGCCTCCGGCAGCGCCCTCGCCGGCTGATCCACGTTCCCCGCCGGCGCTTGGGGCGCAGCCTGTCCGCCCGGGGCGCGCGCGGTGCGCCCCGAACGCACGGCATGCGCCCCGAACCCGAGAGAGTACGGGGAGGGACGGATGCTGCCGCCCCGGGTCGGGCGCCGGTCAGGCGTCGGCGTCGAAGCCCATCGCGTAGGCACGCGCGAACAGGCGTCCGGACCGCCCGGCCAGCATCGTGCGCACCGCGGCCCGTCGCAGCACGTCGGTGTGGGGCAGCGGCCGGCCCAGCGCCGTGTTGACCGTCGCCATCGCCGCCGCCCGGCGGGCCGACCGGACGCGGCGCTCCTCCCACCGTCGCAGCTCGACGTCGGGCGCTGTGCCGGTGCGCACCCACGAGGCGAGCAGCGGCGCGAGCGTCACGGCGTCCAGCAGGCCGAGGTTCATGCCCTGACCGCCGATGGGGCTGACCTCGTGCGCCGTGTCGCCGATCGCCAAGACCCGGCCGTTGCGGAGGCGCGGCGCGACGACCCGGCGCACTCCGAACGACGTCGCCGACTCCACCGCGCTCGCGGCGGTCTCCTCGCCGCGCCGCGCGAGCGCTGCGCGCAGTCGCTCTGCCCGGGCCTCCGGAGCGTCGTCGGCACCGGGCGCGTCCCACGCGACGAATCGGCGCCGGCCGCCGGGCAGCGGGAAGGACTCGAGCACCCCGTCGGGATCGAGGTGCACCACGGCGACCTCGTCGTCGGGTCGGCCGGTGGCGGCGGCATCCGTCATCAGATACCGGTCGCGGTACTCGTGCAGGCCGACGCGCCCCGGCCGGTAGACGAGGTCGCGCGCCCCCGCGCCGCCGGCGACGACCACGATGCGGCTCTCGGACTCGATGATGCGGCCGAGGTGCGCCGCGCGCACCACCACTCCCTGCGTGCGCGGGATCACCGCCATGACACGGGCGCCGCGGAGCGGCTCCGGAGCACCCGCGCCGAGCACGGACTCCGTCGAGGTCTGCGGCAGCGTCGCCACGAACGGGAACCGCGTCGCGATCTCGTCGAAGTGCACCGTGCCGAGCAGGCGTCCGCGGCTGCGCGCCTCACCGCGGCCCACTCGGACGGCACCGGCGAGCAGGCGCTCGGTGAGACCGGACGGTTCCAGTGCCGCGAGGACGGGGGAGTGGATGCCGATGGCCCGGGTGCCGTCGCCGACCGCCGGCCGCTGCTCCAGCACGGCCGCCTCGACGCCGCGTCGTGCGAGTTCGCTCGCCAGCAGCATGCCCACGGGGCCGGCCCCGACGATCGTGACGTCAGCCACGGCCACGACCCACCGCGAGCACTCGGAACAGCGCCGGTGTCTGCACGGTCCACGCTCCGGGCATCGCGTCGTCGAGCACCGCCGACAGTTCCGAGGCCGTGTAGCTGCGCCGGATGGAGCGCAGCCCGTCGGTCCGCAGGAACGTGCCCGGGGCGAGCGGCGTGATGCCGATCGCGTAGAGGGCGTAGGCGAGCCGCGAGCGCGCGATGTCGCTGTGCAGGACCAGCCCGTGCGACAGGGCCAGCGACTGCGCGGCGAACTCCGGCAGGTCCGCGTCCAGATGGTGCAGTACGTGATTCGACAGCACGGCGTCGAAGGTGCGGCCTTCGCCGACGAGCGTCGCCGCGTCGGCGCAGCGGAAGGTCACCCCGTCGACCGCCGCCCGCTCGACGGCCACCTCGTACGACCGGGGGTCGGGATCGATCCCGGTCCATTGGACCTCGAGGCCGTCGCGCCGTGCTTCGGCAGCCAGCCGCAGCACGACATCGCCGCCGCCGCAGCCCACATCGAGCACGCGGGCCGGGCGTCCCAGCGCCGCGAGGCGGGGAGCGAGGGTGTGCCGGTAGACGGTGCCCCAGCCCGAGACGAGGCGGTTGACGGTGCCGAACCGCCGCAGCGTCGCGCGCAGGCGGTCGGGGTCGCACGCCGGGTCGTCCATGAGTTCGGCGAGCCCCTCGTCACGGACGGCGAGAGTCATGCGTCGCCCGCCGTTCCGGCGCAGGCGTCCCCGTCCGACGCCGGTGCCGCAGCGCTCACGCGGACGCCGCCACGGCGAGGGCGATCTCGTCGTCCACGGGTGCGGCCGCGCGCCGTCTGGTCATGAGCGCCGATTCGACGGTGAGCCCCGGCCCGAACGCCAGTCCGGCGACCCGCGCGCCGTCGCCCACGGCGTCGTCCCGCAGCAGCGCGGCGAGGATGAAGAGGATGGTCGCGCTCGACATGTTGCCGAAGTCGCGCAGCACGCCGCGCGAGGCGGCGAGCGCGTCCGGGGCGAGGCCCAGTCCGGCCTCCACACGATCGAGCACGCTGCGTCCGCCGGGGTGCACGGCCCACACGTCGGGTGCACCGTCGTCGCCGAGGAACCGGGCCACCGCGCCCTGGATCTCGCGGCCGATGATCCGGGGCACCTCTGCCGACAGCACCATCTCGAAGCCGTTGTCGCCGATCGTCCACACCATGTCGGTCTCGCCCTCGTCGGTGAGGGCGGAGCCGAAGCGTTCGAGTTCGAGCCCGCCGGGGCGGCCGACGGCAGGGTCCGCCGTCACGATCGCCGCTGCCGCGCCGTCGGCGAAGACGGATGCCGCGACGATCTGCTGCGGATCGTCCGAGGCCCGCACGTGGAGCGAGCAGAGCTCGGTGCAGACAACGAGCACCACGGCGTCCGGTCGAGTCGCGGCGAGCGCCGTCGCGACGCGCAGTGCCGGGAGGGCGGCCGCGCACCCGATGAATCCGAGGTGGCAGCGCTCGACGGTGGGGTTGAGACCGAGATCCCGGACGAGGCGATAGTCGGGCCCCGGTGCGAAGAGGCCGGTGCACGAGACGGTGACGACGTGCGTGACCGCGGACGGCTCGATGCGAGCGTCGCGCAGAGCTCCACGCGCCGCCTCGGCTGACAGAGCGGGAGCCGCGGCGATGTACAGGTCGTTGCGCGTGCCGGTCGTGGGGGAGAGGAGCCGCCCCTCCGCGTCGACGAATGCGGGGACGCCGGGGGCGCGCGAACCGGGCGGCGTCGCCAGATCGGTGAGCACGGTGTGGCGCTGCGCGATGGCGGAGGCGTCGAACACCGCCTGGATGCGCCGCCGCGTCAGGCGATCGACGCCGTCCTGCGCGGCGAACAACGCGCGCACCTCGTCCTGGTGGAGGCGGGTCGCAGGGACCGCCGTGCCGATTGAGACGATGCGCGCCGTCATGGAGCAACCTAAGCACGGCCGGGCACCGGTCAGCACCGTCTTGCCGGAATTCGGCCCGTGGGGTACCGCGGTCGCGGCCGATAGCGTGGTGCGCGGCGGGACGGGCCCGCCTTCGCGAACGGGGAGACAGCACGATGGCGTCGACGACGGTCAATGTGGACAACTTCAAGAGAGCCGAGACCGACACGATGATCTCTCGGATCCTGCCGATCATCGGCGGGCTGGGGACGTTCCACCACGATCGCGAGCTGGCGCCGCTCGATCGCCAGCCGGTCATCCGCCAGAACAGGGACACCCTCTACTCCGTCGCGATCGTCGAGCTCGCCGGCGGGGAGGTCGCACTGAACGTGCCCGACCTCGGCGACCGGTACATCTCGGTCATGGTCATCAACCAGGACCACTACATCAACCGCGTCTACCACCGCGCCGGCAGCTACCGGCTCACGACCGCCGAGTTCGACACCGACTACGTGGTGGTCGCCGCCCGGATCCTGTTCGATCCGAACAGCCCGGACGACCTCGAAGAGGTCCACCGTCTGCAGGACGAGCTCACGCTCACGACCGGCGAACAGCGTGATTTCACCCTCCCCGACTATGACGCGGCCAGCCACCAGGAGGTCCGCGGGGCACTCCTCACCCTCGGCAAGACGATGGGCGGCCTCGCCGGCTGCTTCGGATCGGCGGACGTCGTCGATCCCGTTCATCACCTCGTGGGAACGGCGCTCGGGTGGGGCGGGCTGCCCGACGCGGAAGCCTCCTACCTCAACGTCACCCCGAACCTTCCCGTCGGCCGCTACACGATGACGTTCCGGGATGTGCCGGCCGACGCGTTCTGGTCGGTGAGCGTCTACAACGCCGCCGGATACTTCGAACCCGACGAGAGCGGCCTCACCAACGTCAACTCCGTGTTCGCCCACACGAACGACGACGGCTCGACCACGGTGTTCCTCGGCGACCACCCCGGCGAGACCCCGAACCGCATCCCGCTGCCGGAAGGCTGGAACCTGCTCATCCGCCTGTATCGGCCGCGTCTCCACGAGCTCAGCCGGTGGACCGTTCCCGAGATCCTGCCGGCAGATCCCCGGAGCAGCTGACCTCCGCGGCGGCCCGTCGGATCAGCCGCCGCGGGCCGTGTGCTCCTCGTGCGCCTCGGGGAGCTCGCGCATGCCCCAGAACGGGCCGGTGACGACGAAGAGACAGGCGAGCAGCTCGCCGGTCGCCGCGATCCAGAGCGTCGGGACGGTGCCGATCCACGTGCCGAGCGCACCGGCCAGCAGCGCGCCGATCGGCATGACGCCCCACACCACGAACCGGATGGAGGCGTTCATCCGGCCGAGGAGGCGCGGCGGGGTGATGCGCTGACGGAAGGTCACCTGCGTGATGTTGTAGAGCAGGATCGTGAAGCTCATGATGAAGCCCTGGATCACCAGCAGGGGGAAGGCGAGCGAGGGCACCAGTGAGACCGCGGGGAGGAAGAACGGCGCGAGGCTGAACGCGATCGCACTGATCGGGATCGCCCGCGCTTCGCCCAGCCACGCGATGATCCGCGGTGTGGCGATCGCACCGACGAGCCCGCCCACCGCCGAGAGCGAGAACACGATGCCGAACATCTGGGGGCTGAGGCCCAGCTCCCGCAGCACGAAGATGGGCACGAGGGTCTGGGCGATGGTCCCGAAGAAGTTGGCCATGCCGGTCGTGCCGACGATGCGGCGCAGCAGCGGATTGCCGAACACCCAGCTCAGCCCCTCGCCGATCTCGCGGACGAGGGGCCGGTGATCCTCGCGCGCGCGCAGCCTCTCGGTGTCTCGCGTGAAGAGCAGGGCGATGAACGAGGCGACGTAGGTGCCGACCGTGGCGAAGATCGCGAACGGCGCCGACAGCACGCCGATGAGCCAGCCGCCGATGCCGGGACCGGCGATGTTGGCCAGTTCGTAGGTCGACTGCAGCTTGCCGTTCGCCTCGGCGATCTGGTCGGTGCGCACGAGCGACGGGATGATGCTCTGGTACGACACGTCGAAGAACACGGTCGCCACGCCCATGATCAGCGCGACCACGATCATGTGCCAGATCTCGAGCACTCCGAGCAGGGCGAGCACGGGCAGGGTCCCGAGCGCGACGGCTCTGACGCCGTCGGCGACGATCATGACGTGTCGCTTGCGCATGCGGTCGATCCAGGCGCCGGCCGGAAGCCCCACCACGAGGAACGCGGCGACCTGCGCCGCGTTGAGCACGCCGACCTCCCATTCGGTCGCGTTCAGCATCAGCACGGCCAGCACGGGGATGGCGAGCTCGGTGATCTGCGCGCCGAACTGGCTGAGCGCCTGCCCGCTCCACAGCGTCAGGAAGTTGGCGTCGCGCCAGAGCGACCGCTTGCTCGGGCCGGCGGTCGTCGCCGTTGCTGCAGCATCCTGACCCGTCGCGAGGGCAGGTTCATCCGCGACGACCTCGTCGGCGGCCGGCATCTCGGGACGCGTGGGCCCTGCCTCGGCACGCGCTTCGGCGAGCGTGTCGGCGGCGGGCTGTGCCCCCGCGGCAGCCACCGGGTGCTCTTCTGATTGGGACATCTCAATCAGTGTGCGCCACTGATTGAGATGTGTCAATCAGTCTTGTAGGGTGGCACCGTGCCGGACGATCAGAAAGACCGGATCGAGCTGCGCCCCGGCGATCCCGAGGCCGAGGCCCGCATGCGGGCGCTGAGCTCGCCCCTCCGGCTGCGCGTGCTGCGGCTCTGCGCGTTCGAGTCGCGCACCAACAAGGAGCTCGCCGAGCTGCTCGGCGTGAACCCGGGCACGATGCTGCACCATGTCCGCACCCTCGTGCAGACCGGCTACCTCGCAGCCGAGCCCGAGCGCTCCGGCGCCCAGGGCGCACGCGAGGTGCCGTACCGGGCCACCGGGCTGTCGTGGCGCACCTCGATGCCCGGCGGTTCGCCCGTGCTCATCGAGACCTTCCTGCAGCAGATCCAGGGTGTCGATCCCGATGATCTCGACTCCACCTGGCTCGGGCTGAAGCTCACCCCCGGGCACCGCGAGGAGTTCCAGAACCGCCTGTACGCGCTGGTCAACGAGTTCAAGGAGCGCGGTCCCGACCCCGACGGCGACACGTACTCGTTCTTCAGCACGCTGCACCCCGACGAGAACCCGCCCGCCGCGCACTGACCGGCCCCTCGCCGTTCCGCGGCAAGTCATCGATCTTGCCCGCGGCGGAAGAGCCCGCGAACTTCACAGCGGGACGGATGCCGGGGGCCGCGGCATCCTCATAGCCTGAGTCGATGACCACCGCCACGGCTGACCTCTACGACGAACGCGGGGACGAGCTGGACTCTCTCTCGCTGCAGCTGCACGACTTCGGCGGGCGCGTCGCGTTCGACGGTCCGATCCGCACGGTGCGGTGCCACCGCGACAACGCGCTCGTGAAGGAGCTGCTCGCGACACCGGGCGACGGCGCGGTGCTCGTGATCGACGGCGGCGGATCGCTCGAGTCCGCGCTGGTCGGCGACCTCATCGCGGCGTCGGCGGTCGAGAACGGCTGGGCCGGGCTCATCGTCTTCGGCGCGATCCGCGACCGCGTGGCGATCGGCGAGCTGCCGATCGGCGTCAAGGCGCTGGGGTCCAACCCCCGCAAGAGCGCGAAGGCCGGCCTCGGCGAGGTCGACGCGCGGGTGACGATCGCGGGCGTCGCGTTCGTGCCCGGCCGGCACGTGTGGGCGGATGCCGACGGGATCCTCGTCGAGCGCTGACCCCCCGGGCGACCGGCACCGGCGGGCGATGAGCCCGCACCGATGGGGGAGGACCGGCCGTCGCCGGCCCGCGTCAGGGCAGCTTCTGCCAGTGCTCCGGCCCGAGCGAGCCGGCCGGGTACTCGTCGAGCGGCACCTCCCCTGCCCGCCAGGCGGCGAGCACCGGGTCGACGATGCGCCACGACTGCTCGGCCGCGTCGCCGCGCACCGCGAGGGTCGCGTCGGCGTCGAGGATGCCGGACAGCACCTCGCCGTAGGCCTTGAGCGCACCTTCGCCGAGGTCGGCTTCCAAGAGCGCCCGCTCCAGCTCGAAGGGATCGTCGCCGCCGTTGACGTTGAGCTCCAGGTCCATGCGGTCCGGTCCGAGGGAGAAGCGCAGCACCGCGCCCGGGGCGGCACCGGTGAGCCCGTCGGGCACGTGGTTGACCGGACGGAAGGTCACTACGACCTCGCCGTCCTTGCCGGCGAGTGCCTTGCCCGAGCGCAGGGTGAACGGCACGCCGCGCCAGCGGTCGTTGCGCACTTCGCAGGTCACCTCCGCGAGCGTCTCGGTGTCGCGCGACGCATCGACGCCGGGCTCGTCGACGTACGAGGGCAGCTGCCGCTCGCCGACCTTCCCCGCGGTGTAGCGCGCACGGCGCGACGCCGTGACCGGATCGTCCTGCCACACGTGTGTCGCCCGCAGCACCGCCGCCGTCGCATCGCGGAAGTCGCGCTCATGCAGGGTCGCGGGCGGTTCCATCGCCAGCACCGCCATGACCTGCAGCAGGTGGCTCTGGATCATGTCTATCAGCGCGCCGGCCCTGTCGTAGTACCCCGCCCGGCCCTCGAGCCCGAGCGTCTCGTCGAATCGGACGACCACCGACTCGATGTGCTCAGCCGACCACACCGGGGCGAAGACGCGGTTGGCGAACCGCACGCCCAGCATGTTGAGGGTCGTCGACCGTCCGAGGAAATGGTCGATGCGGAACACCTGCTCCTCGGGCACGAGCCGCGCCAGGGTCGCGTTGAGGCGCTGTGCCGACGCCTCGTCGATGCCGAAGGGCTTCTCGAGCGCCAGCACGGTGCCCTCGGGGAGGGTCACCCCGGCCAATGCCTCGCAGGCCGCCGCGGTGACGGCGGGAGGCACGGCGAAGTACAGCGCGACGTTCTCTCCGGCGTCGCCGATCAGCCGTCCGAGGTCATCGGCGTCGGTGATGTCGGCGCGCTGATACGTGGTTTCGGCGATGGCGGCGAACGCCTTCTCGAAGCCGGCCGACGTGAACGCCTCCCGCACCGTGTCGCGCCATCGCGCGTCGTCCCAGTCGTCGGTGCTGGCGCCGCGCAGCCGCACGCGGCGGTGGGGCTCCAGCGTGAGCAGCTGCCCGAGAGCGGGCAGCAGCAGCCGCGAGGTGAGGTCGCCGGAGGCGCCCAGGATGACAAGCGTGGTCTCGTTGGCCATGCGCCCAACCTATGCACCAGCCTGCGCGCGCGGGAGGGGCTTGCGCGGCCGCCGCTGCGTGCCGTCCGGCGATGGCCTGGACAGGCACCGCCCGCAAGAGGATCGTGGGCGTGGGGACACACACTGGGAGGCTGTCATGTTCACACCCGATCGGCCGTTTTCGAGCTTCGCCGTACCCGACATCGGCGAAGCCGCGACGTTCTACCGCGACACGCTGGGGCTCGACGTGACCGTGTACGAGGAGATGGGCGGCGGCTTCACGATCGCCCTCTCCGGCGGCGGCAACGTCTTCGTCTACCCGAAGGAGGATCACGAGCCTGCGGTGTTCACGATCCTGAACTTCAGCGTGGATGACGTCGACGCCGCCGTCGACGATCTCAACGCGCGGGGCATCGTCACCAAGATCTACAGCGACCCCGACTACGGCACCGACGAGAAGGGCATCTCGCGCGGCTTCGAGGGCGGGCCCGACATCGCCTGGTTCCGCGATCCCGCGGGCAACGTCATCTCCGTCGGCGAGATGGCCCCGCAGATGATGGGCCGATGACTCGCTCGTAGCTCGTCGCGATCGTGTGCTCTCGCCGAAGGCACACGTCGTTCGCACGCCGATCGTGTGTTCTCGCCGAGAGCACACGATCCGTGCGGAGGTGGAGGGCGGACGTGGAGAGCACGGATGCCGCGACCACGCGCAGAGCGCAGGGCCGCGGCATCCGTCATTCAGGGAGTCAGCGCGCGAGCGCCTCCGAGAGCTTCACACGGCCGCCCATGCGCAGCAGCGAGTTCTCGTAGATGCGGGCCGCGACGAGGATCGCGGCGATGCACGTCGCGATGAGGATCGCGATCGACAGCAGCGGCTCCCACCACTGCGCCTGACCGAGGAAGATGCGCATCGGCATGCCGACCGGCGCCGAGAACGGCACGTACGACATGATCGCGAGCACGAGCGGGTTGTCGTTGAAGAAGATGACCAGGAAGTACGGCGCCATCACGAGCATGGTCAGCGGCATCGTGGTCGAGCCGATGTCCTCCTGACGCGACACCATCGAGGCCGCGGCGGCGAACAGCGACGCGAGCAGGATGAAGCCGAACAGGAAGAAGATGGCGAACCACGCGATGGGCGCGCCCAGCCCCTGCAGCAGCGCCGTCTGGTCGGTCACGGTCAGCCCAATGATCGCGATGGCGGCGAGGATCAGGATCTGGCCCATCGCGAGGACGGTGTTGCCGATGACCTTGCCGGCCAGGAGCGACCGCACCGGGATGGCCGAGATCAGCAGCTCGACCACGCGGGTCTGCTTCTCTTCGACGACGCTCTGCGCGATCGTGCCGCCGAACAGGGACGCGGCGAGCAGGAACACGATCCCGAAGCCGATGGCGGCGATGTAGGCGAGCGCCGCATTGCCCTCGTCGGGGTTCAGCAGCTCGACCGGAGGCAGCTGCGCCAGCTGCAGCAGCAGCTGCGTCGGGGCGGACGAATCGGCGATGACCGCGAAGCCGAGGGGCGATGACGCGTCGTCCACGATCGCCGCGTCGACGTCTCCGCTCTCGACCAGCGCCTGCGCGGCGGACCGGTCGGACGTCTCCGTGACGTCGAGCCCGTCGAGGCCGTCGACGTACGACATCGCGCCGCTCGTCACGGCGACCGGGGTGCCGCTGTTGTTCGCGGCCTGGAAGCCTCCCCAGATCACGAGCACGAGCGCGCCGAGGAACAGGATCGCGGTCGAGATCACGAATGCCTTGCTGCGCAGCTTCGAGCCGATCTCGCGCTCCGCGACGAGCCAGATGGCCTGCCCGCCGCCCGGTGCGGCGGGGGCGCGGCGGGTGTCGGTGGTGCTCACTGGATGACCTCCCGGAAGATCTGGGCGAGGGACGGATGCTGCGGCGCGAAGCTCGCGACATCCCCTTGTGCGACGGCGCGGCGCAGCACCCGCTGCGCGGTCTCGTCGCTATCGGCGTCGAACACTGCGTAGCCGCCGTCGAAGTCGAGCACCTCGACTCCCGGCTCGGTGCGGAGCCACCCGGCGTCTCCGGCGGAGACCAGCTCGAAGCGGCGCGTCGAGTGCTCCGCGCGCAGGGCGTCGCGCGCACCGGCGGCGCGGATCGTGCCGCCGGCGATGATGACGAGGTCGTCGCAGAGGCGCTCGACGACGTCGAGCTGGTGGGAGGAGAACAGCACCGCGGCGCCGGCCGCCGCCCGCTGCTGCAGCACGCCGGCCACGACGTCCACCGCGAGCGGGTCGAGGCCCGAGAACGGCTCGTCGAGGATCAGCACCTGGGGGTCGTGCACCAGTGCGGCAGCGATCTGCGCGCGCTGCTGGTTGCCCAGCGAGAGCGTCTCGACGTTGTCGTTCAGGCGCTCGCCGAGTCCGAGCTCTTCGAGGAGCGCGGTCGCGCGGGCCGCGGCATCCGTCTTGGAGAACCCGTGCAGCCGCGCGAGGTAGACGATGTGCTCGAGCACTTTCATCTTCGGGTACAGGCCGCGCTCCTCGGGCATGTAGCCGAAGCGGCGGCGATCGGCCGCGGTCACCTCGGTGCCGTCGAGCGTCACCGTGCCGGCATCGCCGGCGAGCACCCCGAGCACGATCCGCATGGTCGTGGTCTTGCCGGCGCCGTTTCCGCCGACGAAGCCGGTCAGCCGGCCCGGCCGCACGTCGAACGACACGTCGTCGAGCACGCGTCGCCCCCCGTAGCTCTTGCCGATACCGCGTAGCTGCAGCATCCTGTCTCCTCTCGTGTCTCCCCGCGATCGACGCTACGGATCGGCGCGCCCGCCGTCCTCCCCCTGGAGGGGGATTGCTGCGCTCATCCCCGCGACGGACCGTGAGGAGAGGCGGCGGATGACGACCTTTGCATGCGACGGAATGAATCCCAGGTTCATGTGATTGCATGGAGATGGAACGTCCACGGTGGTCCCCACCGGGGACGCCTCTGTTTTTCAAGGAGTACAACATGTCCGATCGGACCATCGGCTACATCGTCGGCAGCATCTCGTCGACCTCGATCAACCGACGCCTCGCGAAGGCGCTCGAGCGCCTCGCCCCCGAGGGGACGACCCTCGTGGAGATCCCGATCAAGGACCTGCCCTTCTACTCGCCCGACTTCGACGCCGACTACCCGCAGGTCGCGCGCGACTTCAAGCAGGCCATCGACGACGTCGACGGCGTCATCATCGTGACGCCCGAGTACAGCCGCTCGATCCCCGGCGTGCTGAAGAACGCCCTCGACTGGGCGTCGCGCCCCTACGGCCAGGGCTCGTTCAACGGCAAGCCCACCGCCGTCATCGGCACCTCGGGCGGCGGCATCGCCACCGCTGCCGCGCAGCAGCACCTCAAGGCGATCCTCAGCCACTACAACGCCCCCACGCTCGGCCAGCCCGAGGGCTACGTGCAGACCACGCCCGGCCTCTTCGCCGACAACGGCGAGGTCACCAACGACCAGACCGCCGAGTTCCTCGTGGGCTACCTCCAGGCGTTCGGCGCCCTCGTCGACCGCTACGCGAAGGTCCCCGTCGCCGCCTGAGTCCCCCCGCGTCGACGGCGTGTGCGCCGCCGACGTCGTTCCAGCCGATCGGATGCCCCGACCCGTCGCCCCTCGTGGGCCGGTGCCGGGGCATCCGTGGTTCTCCGCCGGCGTGTGGCGTTTCGTCTCGCTCGTTCCTCGCTCGCTCAACGACCGGGCACAGGTTCCGGCCGAGGCTTCGCTCTCGCTCGCTCAATGACCGGGCACGGGGTTCCGGCCGCGGCTTCGCTCTCGCTCGCTCAACGACCGGGCACTGGTTCCGGCCGAGGCTTCGCTCTCGCTCGCTCAATGACCGGGCACGGGGTTCCGGCCGCGGCTTCGCTCTCGCTCGCTCAACGACCGGGCACTGGTTCCGGCCGGGGGTTTCGATCGTCCCTCGCTGGCGCAACCATGGACGCCGGTCGTTGAGCGAGCGAAGCGAGACGAAACGCGCGGGCCGCCGGGTCAGGTCAGGCCGTGGCGGTGGGCGTACACCACGGCGGCGACGCGGTCGCGGGCGCCGAGCTTCTGCAGCACGTTCGACACGTGGGTCTTGACCGTGGCCTCGCCGATGAACAGCCGCTGGGCGATCTCGGCGTTGCTCATCGCCTGCGCGACGAGCCGCAGCACCTCTCGCTCGCGTTCGGTGAGATCGACGGTCGGCACGCCGCTGTCGCGCGAGAGTGCAACGGGCGGCCTAGACGTAGGGGCGTTCCCTGCCTCTCGTCCACCCGCAGTTCTCTCGCGGTCAGCCGACGCCGGGGCGAAGCGGGCGATCACGCGGCGGGTGACCTCGGGGGCGAGCAGCGCGTCGCCGGCGGCGGCGACCCGCACGGCGTTGATGAGCTCTTCGGGGCCGGCGTTCTTCAGCAGGAAGCCGCTGGCGCCGGCCGCCAGCGCGTCGAACAGGTAGTCGTCGCGGTCGAACGTCGTCACGACGACGACCGCCGCGTCGACCGCCGCGTCACCGGTGATGCGGCGCGTGGCCTCGAGTCCGTCCATGTCGGGCATCTGCACGTCCATGCAGATCACGTCGGGATGCAGAGCGGATGCCGCGGCCACCGCCTCCACGCCGGTCGCGGCCTCGCCGACGACGGTGATGTCGCCGGCGGACTCGAGGATCATGCGGAAGCCCGCCCGCATGACGGCGTGGTCGTCGACCAGGAGCACGCGGATGGTGCGGCTCATGCGCGCACCCCGGCCCGTGGCGCGCCGCTGCCCACCGCGGACGCGATCGGCACTCGCAGCCTCACCAGGAATCCGCCGCGCGCGCGGGGGCCGGTCTCGAGCTCCCCGCCCGACGCCGCGGCGCGCTCCCGCATGCCGACGAGGCCGAGTCCCGGCCGCATCGGCGCCGCGACGGCGCGGCCCGTGTTGACGACCTCCAGCTCGACGGCGTCGTCGCCGTAGCGCAGGCGGACGTCGGCCGCGGCATCCGGTCCGCCATGCCGGCGAGCGTTGGTGAGCGCCTCCTGGGCGACGCGGTACATGTTCACCTGCACGAGGTCGGGCAGCGCCACGCGGTCGCCGATGACCGTGAGTGTCGTGGGAAGGCCGTTGTCGTTGGCGTGTGCGACGAGCTCGGCGAGGGCCGACAGCTGCACCGTGGAGGCGCCGTCTCCGTCGCCGGAGGTGGTGCGCAGTGTCTCGAGCAGCTGGCGCAGATCGGCGATGGCCGAGCGGGCGGACTCCTCGATGCCGAGGAGCGCCGTGCGCGCGGCATCCGGATCGCGTTCGAGCACCGCACGGGCCGCACCGGCCTGCACCCCCATCGCCGAGACGTGATGCGCGACGACATCGTGCAGCTCGCGGGCGATGCGGACACGGTCGAGGGCCACGGCCTGGGCGGCGGTCATCTCGCGCTCCTGCTCGAGCTCGCGCGTGCGCTGCTCCAGGGCCGAGCGCGACATCGCCGCGGCATAGGCGCGGTCGCCCATGTAGTACGCGCCGCCGAAGAAGCCCGCGTTGACGAGCAGCTGGAGCAGCAGCATCGCGGCGAACGGCGAGAAGACCCCGGCGCGGGAGAGTCCGCCGTCGGCCGGATCGATCGCCGTCTGGAACATGGTGACGATCAGCCAGACGAACATGCCGACGATCACGCCGACCCGCACCCACATCGCGCGGCGCCGGTCGTCGACCCAGGCGCCGACGGTGTACATCGCGATGAACATCGCGATGTTCGAGACGTACAGGTCGGGGATGCGCAGTGTCACCCCGACGAAGAAGACCACGGCGACGGCGACGACCACGACCTCCGGAAGGCGCCGTCGCACCGCGAGCGGGGCTGTGAGCCCGAGGCTGTACAACAGTGCCCACTGCATGCCGCCGTTCGCAGCGCCACCGTATATGCCGGCCACGGAACCGAGCGCCGTGCTCAGCACGGCCGAGACGAACAGCGCCGCGGCCAGCCACACGTCGTTGCGCAGCTCGCCGGCCGTGGGCCGCGAGCGCTGGAGCGGGTGCGGCGCGGGAAGGTCGGACATCCCTCCACGCTACGGGCCGGGCCCTGCCGCGGCATCCCCCGTCAGGCGGAGACGGATGCCGCGCCCGGCGCCCCGAAGAGACGCCTACTTGCTATTGACAAGCTCGCTTGTTTTTTGCAACCATGGTCCCACAGGCTCACCGATCGGTGGGCAGGGGCGAGAACACTTCAGAGGAGCAAGGCAATGACGCACATCTTCGTCAACATCCCGACGAACGACCTCGAGCGCGCGAAGGCGTACTACACCGCCCTCGGGTGCGAACTGAACCCGCTCTTCACCGACGAGAACGCCGCGTGCGTCGTCTGGAGCGACGACATCTTCTTCATGGTGCTCACGAAGGAGTACTTCTCGACGTTCACCGACAAGGAGTTCGCCGACCCGAAGACGCACGCGCAGGTGCTGCTGTCGATCAGCCGCGACTCGCGCGAAGACGTCGACCGGATCGTCGACGCCGGCGTCGCACACGGCGGGACCGCGCCGGGCGAACCGCAGGACTACGGGTTCATGTACGGCCGCGACCTCATCGATCCCGATGGCAACGGCATCCAGTTCATGTACATGGACCCTGAGGCGGCCGCCAAGGGACCCGACGCCTACATGGCGGAGCAGGCGAACGCGTAAGTGGCTGCCCGCAGCTACGGGCAGTACTGCGGGGTCACGACCGCCGTCGAGCTGATCGGCGAGCGGTGGGCGCTGCTCATCGTCCGCGATCTGCTCGTCGGTCCCCGGCGCTACACCGACCTCAAGCAGGGACTGCCCAAGATCCCCACCAACATCCTCTCCACGCGGCTCAAAGAGCTGCAGGAGGGTGGCGTGGTGCGCCGGGTGCCGCTCCTGCACTGCGGGCTGGTGTACGAGCTGACCCCCTACGGGCGTGAGCTCGAGCCGATCGTGCTGGCGATGGGGCGTTGGGGGTTCCAGCAGATGGGCGATCCGTCGGCGGACGACATCGTCACCGCGGACTCTCTCACGATGGCGCTGCGCACCGCTTTCCGAGCGGATGCCGCAGCCACGCTGCCGCCCGCCGACTACGAGGTGCACGTCGCCGACGTCGTGCTGCGGGTGCACGTCGATCCGTCCGGGCTCAAGATCGCGCAGCTACAGCCTGCCGGCAGGCCCGTGGACCCGCGACTCGGCACGCAGGCATCGGTCGCAGACGACCCCGACGTCACCTTCGCGGCGGGTCCCGGCATCCGTCGCCTCATCTCGGGCGAGCTGACCCCGGCCGCGGCGATCGACCAGGAGGTACTGGCCGTCGTCGCGGGCGACGCGACGCTGCTGGAGCGGTTCGCCGAGACGTTCCGCATCGAACCAGGGGTCGTGCTCGCCGCCTGAGGCGACCCCGCTCTGGAGAGGAGGCGGTCATGACCGGCCGCATCTACATCGATCTGTTCACCAGTCTCGACGGCGTCGCCCAGGCGCCCGGCGGACCCGAAGAGGACCCGACGGGCGGATTCCCGTACGGCGGATGGCAGGCGCCCTTCCCCGACGAGCGCATCGGCGCCGCGATCATGCAGGGCATCGAAGAGCTCGACGCGCTGCTGCTCGGCCGCCGGACGTATGACATCTTCGCCGGGTACTGGCCGCAGCACACGGACGGGCCGGACGGCGCCATCGGCCGCAAGTTCGACGCGGTGCCGAAGTACGTCGCATCCCGCGGCACGCCGTCGCTGGACTGGCCGGGCACATCGCAGCTCGGGCCCGACGTGGCGGCCGAGGTGCGGGCGCTGCGCGACCGCCACGAGAGCGTGCACGTGATCGGCAGCATCGACTTCGCGCAGACGCTCCTGAGGGAGCAGCTGTTCGACGTGCTGACGCTGTGGGTGTACCCCGTGGTGCTCGGTCAGGGCAAGAAGGTCTTCCCCGAGGGCGCCGCGCCGGGGAACCTCACGCTGCTCGAGCCCGCCCAGTCGGGTCCGCTCGGCGTCGTGCAGCTGCGCTACGGTCCGGCCGCCGGTCCGGTGCAGACCGGCACGGTGGGCGACTGACCCGTCGTCTGACGGATGCCGCGGCCCGCGGCCGTCCGCGGGTCGCGCTTCGTCTCGCTGGCGCTCGCTCAGCGACCGGGCCTTGGTCTCCGGTCGTTGAGCGAGCGAGGAACGAGCGAGACGAAACGTGGCTCGAGCCGTCCGTCAGCGGCCGCGGACGTGCGTCGCGCTTCGTCTCGCAGGCGCTCGCTCAGCGACCGGGCCTTGGTTTCCGGTCGTTGAGCGAGCGAGGGACGAGCGAAACGAAACGCGGCTCGGGCCGCGTGTCAGCGGGCGCGGACGTGCGTCGCGCTTCGTCTCGCTGGCGCTCGCTCAGCGACCGGGCCTTGGTCTCCGGTCGTTGAGCGAGCGAGGAACGAGCGAGACGAAACGTGGCTCGAGCCGCGCGCCAGCGGGCGCGGACGTGGGTCGCGCTTCGTCTCGCTGGCGCTCGCTCAGCGACCGGGCCTTGGTCTCCGGTCGTTGAGCGAGCGAGGAACGAGCGAGACGAAACGTGGCTCGAGCCACGCGTCAGCGGGCGCGGACGTGCGTCGCGCTTCGTCTCGCTGGCGCTCGCTCAGCGACCCGGGCCTTGGTCTCCGGTCGTTGAGCGAGCGAGGAACGAGCGAGACGAAACGTGGCTCGGGCCGCGTGTCAGCGGGCGCGGACGTGCGTCGCGCTTCGTCTCGCTGGCGCTCGCTCAGCGACCCGGGCCTTGGTCTCCGGTCGTTGAGCGAGCGAGGAACGAGCGAGACGAAACGTGGCTCGAGCCGTCGGTCAGCGGGCGCGGACGTGCAGCGTCACCGAGGAGACGCGGCCCTGGCGGCCGGAGGCGGGGTCGACGTAGCGGAAGCCGATGACGTGGTTGCCCGGCGACACGTCGTACACGACGCGGCGCAGCGGCGCGGTGCCGAGCGTGTGGAGGTTGCCCGTCCAGGCGCCGTCGATCGAGACGGCGACCGTCTGGCCCCGCTGTCCGCTCAGCACCAGCGTCAGATCGTCGGCACGGAAGTCGAGGTCGAGGTCTTCGAGCCGGGCGTCCAGCGTGCCGTCTGTCGAGGTGACCGTCGGCACGGGCAGCGTGAACGGTCCGACCGCCCCGCTCGGATCGGACGCACGCAGGCCCGGCGCCGTCTGCACGGCGCGCACGCTCATGCCGGCGTGCAGCAGGTCGCCCGGGAGCACCGCCGAGAACCGGCCGCCGGCATCCACCGTCGTCCGGACGAGTGTCGCGCCCGACTCGTCGATCAGTGCGACGTCCGCGCCCGCGACGCCGGTGCCGGTGATCGGCGGGGGCACCGCGGCCGACAGGTCGGCGGGCGCGTCGAGGCGTGCGACGCCGGTCACGGCCGGCTCGGGGTCGGGTGTCGGCTCGGGGTCGGGCGCCGGTGTCGGCTCCGGTGCGGGCGTTGCGGGTCCGACCACACCGGGGGACCGCTCCGGCGCCGGTTGCGGTTCCGGCGCCGGTGCCGGTGCCGGTTGCAGATCCGGCTGAGCCGGGCGGTTC
>NZ_JBJDRK010000055.1:0-27813 GCF_044987405.1 Microbacterium sp. ZW T2_14
GCGTTCCATCGGCGCCACCACGCGACGCCCGCGATGCCGCCGCCGACGACGGTGGCGACGCCGACGAGAAGCAGGAAGCTGCCTGCGTGGTAGATCGGCCAGGCCGCCACGGCCGCCACGACGGCGATCACCAGCGCGAACGCCGCACCGGCCGCGATGCGCGGCTCGAAGGGCAGGGTGCTGTCGCGCGCTGCGCGCGGCTCGTCGGCGCTCATGAGGTCGCTCCGCGAAGCAGCAGGCCCGCGAGGTCTTCGAGCGTGCCGACCGTCAGGACCGTCATGCCGGAGACCGGCTGCATGCGCGGGTGCGCCCGTTCATCGCAGATGAGGCCGACCACCTCGGTGTCGCCCGGAAAGGCGAGCGCCGCCTGCTGCAGCCGCGTCAGGGGCACGCGCGAGCCCACCACGACGAACGCGATCGACAGGCGCTCCCCCGACTCGGCGGTCAGGCGACACACCTCGCCGACGGGCATGGTGCTCTCGAGCAGGTCGACCCCGCTGAAGCCGTCGAGCATCGG
This sequence comes from Microbacterium sp. ZW T2_14, assembly GCF_044987405.1. Lineage (NCBI taxonomy): Bacteria > Bacillati > Actinomycetota > Actinomycetes > Micrococcales > Microbacteriaceae > Microbacterium > Microbacterium sp. ZW T2_14. The sequence continues at coordinate 518 of NZ_JBJDRK010000055.1, forward strand.
CCGCGGCGCCGGCGCGGGGATGTGCCGGATCGCGCGCAGCCGCCCGCGCACCACGCGCGGGATCTCGGAGCCGACGACGATCTGCACGTCACGGGCGTCGTGCACCGCACGCAGGCCGAGAGATGCCGCGCACGAGACGGCCAGTTCGAACTCGTCCGCGTCGGCGTACTCCGCCTCGGCGACGCCCAGCACGACGGCCATTCGCGAACGTCGCGACTCCTCGTACTGGCGCACCATCAGGCGGCCGGTCTTCGCGGTCGACTTCCAGTGGATCTGGCGGCGGGAATCGCCGGGGGCGTATTCGCGGATCGCATGGAACGACATGTCGGCGTCCACCAGGCGCCGGGTCGGATTGCCCTCGAGGTCGCGGATCAGGCCCGCGCTCGTCGACGGCAGCGCCGTGGTGCGGGGGTGGACGAACACCTGGTGCACGTCTTCGAACGCATGCTCGCGACGCAGCAGGCCGATCGGGTCGCTGCGCACCGTGGTGGCCGGTCCCACCGTGACGATCCCGCGGCGCAGCCCGGGGATGTCGAGGGGCTGCGAGATCGAGTGCCCGGGCCGCAGCAGCGGCACTCCGAACTCCACCAGGCCCGCTCCGACCGGGATGTCGATGCGCCCCGGCAGCGACAGCCGGTGCCCGTCGTTGCGCACCACGATCTCGCCGGCGACGTCATCGCCTGCCACGACGCGCTCGTGAGTGAGGGTCAAGTCGACGTCGTACGACCGCGCTCCGAACAGGAACGGGATCGCTGCGACCACCAGGACGAGGGATGCCGCACCGGCGACCATCCACTCCACCCAGCCGAACAGCATCCCGAGAAGCAGCCCTGCCGTCGCCGCCGACGCGACCAGGGCACCGGCCGGCCGGATCGTGGCGCCCGCCCAGTCCGCCGCCGCCGAGATGCCCGAGCCGGCGGTGCGCCACGCGTTCGCACCCCACACCGCGGCGCGCACGAGCGCGCGACCACGGCGCGACCGGCCGGTGCCGTACGCCGTGGACGTGCTCGTCGAGGTGACGTGCGTGCGTCCGGCCGTGCCGGTGCGACCGGCGGCGCCGGTGGAGTGGACGGTGCGGGTGAGCCGCGACTCTTCGAGCGTCATGCGGTCTCGCGGCGGGAGGGCGGTGCGACATCGAGCAGCACCTGCCCGATCACGGTCTCCTGCGTGACGCCGTCGAACTCGGCCTCGGGGTGCAGGATCAGGCGGTGCGAGAGCACCGGCACGGCGAGCGCCTTGACGTCGTCGGGCGTCGCGTAGGTGCGGCCCTGCGACGCGGCGCGCGTGCGCACCGCACGCGTCAGGGCGAGCGCTCCACGGATGCTGACGCCCAGGCGCACCTCGTCGGCGGAACGCGTGCTGTCGACCAGGCGCGCGATGTAGTCGAGCACGAGCGCGTCGACGTAGACCTGCGCGGCGAGGTCCGCCATGCCGACGAGCGCCTGGGGCGTGATGATCGGGGTGAGCTGGGCGGTCGCGACGGCGGCGCCGTCGAGGATCCGGACGGTGGCCGCGTGGTCGGGGTAGCCGAGCGACGTGCGCATCATGAAGCGGTCGAGCTGCGCTTCGGGCAGACGATAGGTGCCCGCCTGCTCGACCGGGTTCTGCGTCGCCAGCACGAGGAACGGCACGCCGACGGGACGCGAGACGCCGTCGATCGTGACGCGCCCCTCTTCCATGACCTCCAGAAGCGCCGACTGCGTCTTGGGGCTCGCCCGGTTGATCTCGTCGGCCAGCACGATGTTCGCGAAGATCGGGCCCGCGTGGAATTCGAACACGCCCTCCTTCTGGTCGTACACGCTCAGGCCGGTGATGTCGCTGGGCAGCAGGTCGGGCGTGAACTGGATGCGCGTGTTGGTGCCCTGCACCGACTGCGCCATGGCGCGGGCGAGCGAGGTCTTGCCCGTGCCGGGCACGTCCTCGAGCAGCACGTGGCCGTCGCTCAGCATCGCCGTCAGCACCAGCTCGACCACGCGCCGCTTGCCCAGCACCGCGCGCTCCACGTTGTCGGCGATCTGCCCGAACGTCTGCACGAACCAGTCGGCCTGCTCCTGCGTGATGGTCATGTCGTTGTCGTCCTCGGTGTCCGTGTGCTGTCGCGTCGTGGATGGGAGTGGATGCCGCGGCCTGCGCCTGCCGTGCAGCCCGGTGTCAGGGGGTCGGCGGAGGGGCCGGTGCCCTGCCGCTCGCCCAGGTGGTGCCGTTCCAGTAGGCGTCGGAGGAGTCGCCGAGCACCACGTACTGCCCCTCGGCCCAGGCGGTCGTCTGGCCCAGGGCGCCGAGGGAGCGCAGTTCGTTGAGGTTGCCGGGCAGACGTGCGTAGTCGGGTGTGAAATACCCCGCGGAGCCGGCGACGACGCCGGTCGGCAGAGGTTCGTTCGGCGTACAGGACGCCTGGGGCAGCTCGGCGCCTCTGACCGGCGAGAGCCCCCAGCCCTGGGCGTTCCAGTCGACCGTGACGCGGATGCCGGTGACCGTGGCTGCGCCGTTGGGGACGTGGGTGCGGTTCGCCGTGTCGGTGATCTCGCGGCCCCGGCTGGTGAAGTAGCGCGCCGCGGAGTAGTCGAACACGAAGTTCGCCTTCGAGCCGTCCGGGGCGTTGGAGGACTGCCCGGCCGCGGCGATGGTGCCGCCGCCGGCGCACGAGGTCACCCCCCACGTCGCCTGCACCTGGTACGGCGCGCTGCCCGCCTTCGGCGTCACCGCCGCCCAGTCCGTCGCGGTGTTCCACCAGTCGTGCACGTAGCGCACCCGGATGCCGGGGTTCGTGCCGATGACGCTCGTGCCGGGGCCCCAGCCCTCGAACTCGACGTGGTTGCGGTTGGGGACGTTGTCCGTCGTCGTCGGGTCGCTGCGGATGATCCACTCCGCGTGCAGGTCGCTGACGTTCGGTGCGGCATCCACGACGAACGTCCAGCCCCTCGGCGCCCTGCCGGACTGCTGCGCCCGGACGCTCTCGGTGTCTTCGGCGCGGCCGTACGAGCGGTCGCCCCAGACCGACTCCACGCACATCCGGTAGGAGTACTCATCGCCGTCGTCGACGGTGAAGGTGGCTGTCGAGCCGCCCTCCGCCACGCAGCGCTGCCCGTCCGGCACGATGCCGTAGAGCAGCCTCGACCCGTCGCCGTTGAGTGTCGCCGACGCGCTCGCGGTGATCGTCGAGGTGCCGTCGCCGTTCGACGCCGAGCTCAGCGCGAGGTGGGGCGATTGCGGGCTGCCCACGCCGTTGGCCTGCACCGTGACCGCGCTGCCCGACGCACTGCCCCCGAGTCCCGGCGGCAGGTCGAAGCGCGAGTAGGGCGTCACGGTGATGATCGTCGCCCGGTTCGTGCCCACCCGGTACCACGGAAGCTCGACGGTCGGTCGGTTGCCGTTGACCGGAACGCGCACGGTCTCGCCGGTATCGCTGCGGATCTCGAGGCTGCCGGTGGCGTTCGTGTCGACCCCGTCGATCACGAGCGAGACGATGCCGCCCTGGCCGTCGCCGGTCTGCACCGGCGCCGCGGTGACGGCCGACGGCGCCGGCGGCGCGTCGTACGCCCATGCCACCGTGCGCACGGCCGCCTTCGACTCGCCGACGGAGTTGACCGCCCACGCCTCATACGTGCGCTGCTCGCCGTTGGGGGCGGGCAGCGAGGGGCAGACGCCGTCTGCCGTGCACCGCGCGACCTCCGCCCCGTTGGAACGGATCACGAAGCCGCTCAGCGCCGGGTACGCCTGGCGCGCCTGACCGGGATCGACGCGCAGCGTCACGGTCCCGTTCCCGTACGACGCCTGGCTGACGCTGGCCGGCGCCTTCGGGTAGCCCAGCAGATCCAGCAGCACGCGGCCGTTGCGCTCCGAGCTCGTCACGCGGCCCTGTGCGTCGCGGACCGAGAACGAGGCCGCACAGGTCGCCCCCGGGGCATCCCCTGTCCATGTCGCCGTGACGGCCTGCGCCGACGCGACGGCGAAGGCCACGCCCGCGCAGGCGGCGGTCGACTGCACGCCGACGAGCTCCAGGGGCGTTCCGGGCAGCGGATTGACCTCGCCGGAGGCGCCGATCACCGGGAACGTGCACGACGCGCCCGACGCCTGCGTGCACTGCTGCACCACGGACCCGCCCTGCGGGAGCGTCGACGGCGCCGCGCCGACGCGGAGGATGAGGCGGGCGGGAGCGACCGCCGGGTGGCTCGTCACGGAGACGATCACGGCCTCCTCCGAACCCGGCACGGCCCGGTCGGCGCCGGTCACCGACAGGATCGAACCGTTCTGGACGACCTCGAACGCGCCACCGGGATGCTCGATTGCATAGACGATGCCCTCCCAGTCGGCGCGCAGCTGCCAGGTCGTCATCGTCCGCAGATCGTACGTGGCCGTCTCGCCCGGGCCGACGGTGATGGACGCAGGGCGCAGCTCCGGCTGGGGGTCCCGCGGCTTCACCGTGATCGGCACGGAGAGGTAGGTCCAGTCCGCCTTGGCGTCGAGACGCACGGGCACCTGACACGCGTCCACCCAGGGGGCGCCGGTGCCCGCGTCGTAGCGCACCGTCGTTCCGGACTCGACCGAGCAGACCGCTTCCGGGCGTGCGCCGGAGGCCTTCGCGTCGGCGCCCACCTCGATGCGGGTGCCCTTGGGCCGGGCCACGAGATCGGCCATGTCGAAAGACGTCGACTCCTGCTCGGTGACCTCGGGGCTCTGGGCGCCGGCACGCAGCGTCAGCGCCAGGTCGTCGTCGCCGGGCACGCGGAGGAAGCCGTACGACGTGACCTCCTCGCCGGACGCGCTCGTGCCCGTCACCCCGAAGGGGATCAGCCGCGTCTTCTCGGGGAGCTCGCCGCGCAGCTTCGACCCCTGCACGGAGACGCCCTCGGGCTCGCCCCAGAGCGACATCGTCAGCTCGCCCACGTCGCCGCCCGACCACGTCACCTTGCCATCGAGCACGTCCACCCCGCGCGGGAAGTCGTCTCGCGTCTCGACCGTGAGGTTCGTGTCGGCCACGACCGGATAGTCGGGAACCTGCTCGCGCACGACCCGCACCACGACGAGGCCGCGGCCCGTGTTGCCCGACGACGACTCGACGTCGTACAGGAACGACATGGTGGCCGGCTCGTCGCCCGCGGCGATGACGACGGTGGCGTCATCGACCTCGAGGATCCGGTCGTTCAGGCGTGCGTACTCGGGGTTCTCAGTGCCGTCCATCAGGGTCGGCGGCGCATCCGGGCGGATGTCGGTGACCTGGAGCGTCCCCATGGTCGGATCCACGTCGTTCGACAGCGGGCTCACGCGGATCGTATTGCTCTCGCCCGCCTGCACCTGCACGTAGTCGGTGTACGTGATGGGGCTCGGGTTCGCCTCGCTGTCGAGCACGCCCACGCGCACCGTGCCCTCGGCGGTCTCACCGAAGGAGTCCACGACGCGATAGCGGAACGAGACCTGGCCCTTGTCGCCCGGAACACTCGTGTAGGTGATGGATGCCCCGTCCGCAGCGATCGCGGCCGCACCGCGCTGCGGCTGCTCGACGATGCGGTCGAGTGTCACCACATCGCCGTCGGGGTCCATCCCGAAGCCGTCGAACTCGATCTGCGCGGACTGGCCGCTGAGGACCCGGCCCTCCATCGTGTCGGCCGTCGGGGCACGGTTGGCGTCGTCGTCGATCACCTGCACGCGCACCCTCGCATCGTCGGCGAGCGACGGCGCCCCGGTCGTGAAGACGGAGTAGTCGATGCCGTACTCGCCGGGCTCGAGCGGGGCGAGATAGCGCAGCACGTCGCCCGACGCGAACGCGAGCGCGGTGTCGGTCGTCGACGCCACCGACGCCGCGTTGAGGGTCGGTCGCCCGCCCGCCGGCGAGATGTCGTTGTCGAGGACGGGGATGTCGATCTGCGCTCCCGCGCGCACGACGACGGTGTCGTCGACGGCGATGGGCGCGAGCTCCGGCGCCGGCGGCAGCAGGTAGACGGTCGCCTGGCCCTGCACCCGCGATCCCGAATCCTCGGTGCCGTCGCTGACCAGGTACGTCACGGTGCCGAGGCGACCGGGGCTGCCGTCGGCGGTCGTGCCCGATACCCGGAGATGATTCTGCCCCACCGCGTCGACAGACAGGGTGGCCCCGTCGTCGGCGAGTGCGGCCACGTCGCTCAGCAGCAGCACCCGGCGCGTCGGGTTGGACACCGCGTCGAAGACCTCGAGGGTCGCGTCCTCCTGCGGATGGACGAACGCGACCACGGGCGAGGTCGCCAGCTGGGCGGGGGCGTCTGCGGGCAGCAGCGTGATGCGCGCCGTGCCCGTCGCCTCGCTCGTGCCGTCGGTCACCGTGAAGTCCACGCGGTACGTCCCGGGATCCTGCGACGTGAAGTCGAAGGAGGTCGACCCGCCGACGGCGGTCGCCGTCGCCGCGGCGTCGTCGAGCACGCGCACCGAGTCGAGCGCCAGCGTCCCCGCGGTCCCCGTCACGTGGTCGGCGACATCCACCGTGATGCCGGACGCGACAGTGTCGGTCACCGCGAACGACTGCACGGCGAGCTTCGGCTGCGGCGACACCCGCACCACCAGCGGCTTCGTGCTCGTCTGACCCTGCGTATCGGCGACCGTGACCGTGAGCTCGATCAGCTGCTCGCCGGTCTGACCATCGTCGCTGTGCTGGTACACGACGTCCCCGCCCGGCGTCGCGGCGACGCTGCCCACTCCGTCGGCGTTCTCGACCGACAGGAGCAGCAGCGGGTCGCCCTCGGGATCGACCCAGCCGTTGAGCACCGGCACGGTGACCGTGCCGCCGAGAGCGACCTCGGGCTGCGGCCACTGCACGAGGCACCGGTCGACGCCGCACCATTCGGGCGCGGAGTCGGCCCCGGCTCCCGCGACGCTCAGCGTCACCGTCGTCGCGTCGGAGTTCAGGCCGTTCTCGGCCGTGCCGTCGGTCACGGCGTACGAGAACGTCGCCGTTCCGCTCGCACCGGCCGCGACCTGCACGGCGAAGCGCTGGCCGTCGTCGGTGATCGAGACCACGCCGAACGCCGGATCGAGTCCCGTGAGCGACGCCGGATCGATGGTGAGGACGTCCTCGTTCGGGTCGTGGTCGTTCAGCAGCACGGGCAGCGTTGCGAGGCCGCCGGCGCGCACGCCGAACCCATCCGGCTCGGCGATCGGCGGCTTCGGGTCGAGGACCACCTGCAGCTGTTCGTCACTCGGCACCGCGTCGGGGTCGGTGCGGTCATCGAGGGTCCAGTCCTGGCTCGACGGGATCAGCGCGCCATCGGGAACCGACCATGCCCAGCCCGACCGCGTCTCGTTGAGGATCACGGCCGAGCCGCCCGCCACGAACGCGGGCCTGCGACCGTCGCCCATGCTCTGACCGCCGTAGTCGAGCGGCACCGTGCCGTCGTCCGAGCGCCACAGCAGACCGCCGCTGTCGCCCTGCCCGAGCCATGCCGCATAGGCGACGCCATCATGCGTGACCGGCTGGGCCGGTGTCCCCACGACCGCCCCCGTGGCGCCGCCCACCTCGACCTGCATGTCCGATCCGTCCGCCGGCACGCGCACCAGCGTCGTGTCGTCGGCGAGGTACACGCTCGAGCCGCCCGCGTCGGGACTGCCGACCACCACGGTGCCCGTCGTCGGCGCCTGCGACGCGGCATCCTGCCCGCGCAGCCAGACGTCGCCGTCCTCGGTGTCGACCAGCGCCCACGTGTCCCCCGCCGCCGTGATGGCGGGCGCTGCCAGCCCCTCGGCGTCGAGCGCGTCGCGCCCGCGCACGTCTCCGTCGCCGATGTCGAAGCGCAGCACCGAGCCGTCGGTGCGCGAATAGGCGAACAGCATGCCGCGGGTGTCGACCGCGATGGCGTCGGCTGTGTACCCCGGCGCGTTCTCGTCGTCCGAGGGGAACGGGTCGAGCTTCGACGCCGAGCCGCCCGACAGGCGCCCCGCATGCACCGCGCCGGAGTCGGTGAGATAGGCGACGTAGTCCCCCGCCGTCACCACCTCGGTGGTGCCCGCGGGGGTCTTCTGCGAGGTCTGCAGGGCCTCTTCGTCGAGGTCCACGGGCATCGACTCGTCGATGCGCGTGACGGTGCTGTAGCTGTCGCTGAAGAGGTAGGCGCCGTCGCTGGCCTGTACCACCTCGTCGGGGTTGCTGATGCTGCGGACGGTGTCGAGCTCGCCGACCGACGTGTTGACACGGGCGTAGCGGCGACCCTCGCCGGTCTGCAGCGCCCATACCGCGGTGTCGACGTCGGGCGTCTCCTGCGCATCGAGTCCGGGCCACACCACGCTCACGCCGATGACGGCGGCCACCACCGCACCCGCGGCCACCAGGCCGAACAGCGTTCCGCGCCGCATCAGAGCGCTCCGACGGCGACGAGCGTCACCACGACCGCGCCCGCGCCCGCCAGCAGGCCGACGCCGATGCCGACGATCCAGGGCAGCGCCCGGCCGCCGTTGCGGCGGCGACGCACGGGCGAGGAGATCTCGGTGTCTTCGTCGCGGGCGAGGCCGGCGACGCCGGTGCCGGCGCGTGATTTGCGGGTGACGTCGCGCTCGACCCGGGAGCGGGCCGGACCACGCAGGCCGGAGTCGGCGAAGTCCACGGGGCCGGATGCCGGAGTCCATTCCGTGTTCGGGATCTCGAGCGGAGTCGGTGACAGCCCCAGTTCGGCCTGCACGCTCCGCAGCGCCTCGCCGAACGCCCGGGCGGAGTCGTACCGCCGCGCCGGGTCGCGGCTCATCGCCGTCGCCAGCACCGTCTGCAACACCATCGGCACGTCGTACCGCGGGATCTCGACGTAGGTCGCGCGGGCGATACGCCGCCGCAGCAGGTCCTTGGTGTTCTGGCCGCGCTCGCGCCGCTCGAACGGACTGTGGCCCGCGAGCAGGGAGTAGATGGTGGCGCCGAGACTCCACACCTCGCTCGTGACCGTGCCGCTGGTCTGCTCGGCGATGACCTCGGGCGAGCTCCACGGGATCGACATGGCGAGCACCTCGCCGCCGCTCTTGCGCTGCAAGGAGGCCGAGATGCCGAAGTCCGCGAGCACCGGGGTGCCGAAGGTCGTGATGAGGATGTTGCTCGGCTTGACGTCGCGGTGGATGAGCCCGGCGCGATGCGCGGACTCGAGCGCGCTCGCCATGCGCACCCCGATCGCGAGCACCTCCTCGACCGGGATGCGCTCGACCCGATAGCGCTGGGCGAGGGAATCCGGGCAGTACTCCATGACGATGTACGGTCGCCCGTCGGCCGAGATGCTCGCCTGGTAGACCGTCACGATCGAGGGGTGGGCCGACAGATGCGCCAGCACGTCGGCTTCGGCGTTGAACATGCGCCGCAGCTCGGGGTCGCGCACGTCGCTCGGCATGACCTTGACAGCCACATTGCGGCGGGGCATGTCCTGCTCGTACAGGAAGACATCGGCGAATCCGCCGGAGCCGAGCGGGCGGATATAGGCCAGCCCGGGGAGGATCGGGGGCGCCGACGGAAGCCGTGTGGCCACCACACCTCCCCAGAGTTCGTTACCGCGATCCGACCCTTGCCCTCGTGAAGGCAACAAACCTGGCCATGCTAGCAAAACCACCTCGGAGAACCCGCCGCTCACTCGCTGCGTCGGCCCGCCCGCACGGGCTCACTCGAGGCGGTCGGCGTCGCCGGGATCGTGAGGGTCGAACGGGGCGTCGAGCGACTTCGTGAGATCGGCGAGCATCGCCTCGATCTGCGGCTCGACGAACTCGCCCACGGCGGCCTGGATGCGCAGGCGATGGTGCAGCAGGATCGTGCACACCTCGCGCCCGACCATGTTCGCGTAGTCGTCGGCCAGGCCGACCTCCTGGCGGAGAGCGGCCTTCGCCTCGTCCGTCAGCGGGGGCAGGTCGGGGACGTGCGCATCGGCCTCCTCGGCGAGACCCGCGATCGTGAAGAGGAACGGCGCGCCGGGCACCGGATCGGGGTCCAGCGGCAGACCCTCGAACTCCGGGTCGAGCCCCTCGCCGGGACGATAGCTGCGCGCACGGTTGCGGGCCGCCTGCTGGTCGAGCTCGGCCTGCAGCATCGGCAGATTCAGCGCCGTGTATTCGGCCACCGAGCGGTCGACGATCGTCTTGATGCGCGTCGAGAGTCCGTGCTGCACTCCGTGGGGAACGTCGGCGCCGAGCCCTGCGGCCGACAGCACCGGCGATCCGAAGCAGCGCCGGCACGGTGCCGTCCGGCCGCGGTGCGTCGCGGGCTCCCACCGCGGCAACCAGGCGAGCCAGGCGTCCACCGCCTGGCTGACCTGGGTCTCGAGCGACCGCTCCACCCGGTCAACGCTAGTACCCGGCATCCGTTCACGCCCGGATCAGCGCGGAATTCCGCGGCGGCGCGCCGCTCACTCGTCGAAGTCGTCCTCCCACGGCCACCGCGGGCGATGCGCATGGGTGCGCACGAGGGCGATCCCGCTCCACGCTGCCACGAAGGCGGCCGCCGCGACGACGACTCCGAACCACGAGGTGGCCAGGCGTCCGGCGACCGCGGTCGCGACCGCCAGGTCGGTGCCCGTGAACAGCGCCGCGAACCACACCCCTCCGACGTATCCGATGAAGGCCGCGGCCGTCGTCCATGCGGCGCCCCAGTACGACGGATGCCGCGCCCCGGCGCCGGCGGCAGAACCCGAGGCGACACGCGCCGATGCCGGATCCGGGCCGTGCGTCGGGGGCTGCGTGTCGCCTCCCGCCCGGGCGATCGCGCCCCACAGTCCGCCCGCGAAGGCCAGTGTCGCGCAGACGACGCCGGCTGCGCCGGGGATCTGCCCGAGACCGGGGGTCGCGATCACGTCCTCGCCGGTCACCAGGCTCGTGATCCCCAGCCCGCAGATCGTCAGCGCGATGAAGCCGATGGTCGCGAATGCCAGCGCGACCGGCGGGCGCACGGGACCCGCCGAGCCTGCGTCCGCCCTGTCACCGGCCATGGCGCCAGCCTACGTCGCGACCGGGCTCCGGGGCGGGGTGCGGCTAGGCGCGGACCAGCTGGGGGCCGGCCTCGAGCGTGCGCTCGTACTCGCGCTGCGCCTCGATGTTGAGCTCCGTGACGCGCGCGGCGCGCGCGGCGGCCCACGCGCCGAACCAGATGGTCAATTCGCGGCCGATGACGAACGCGGCGATCGCCAGCGGCGTGAGCAGCTCGGCCTCGGCGAGGTCGCCGCCTTGGCTGGCGGTGAGCTCCCAGAAGGGCGCCTGGAAGAGGGCCCCGAGGATGTGCCCGCCGTAGGCGGCGATGCCGACGAGGATGCCGAGGATCACCCACGCGCCCCAGCGGCCGCGGTTGATGATCGCGCCGAGCAGCCAGAACGCGAAGAAGAAGACGACCACGGGCACCCAGAGCGACCACGTCGACAATGCGCCGAGGACGGTCGTCCCGACGTTCTCGCCGGTCACGTCGCCCTCGATGGCGTCGACACCGAGCCAGACCGCCAGATACAGCACGGCGAACGCGAGGGCCGCGAGGAGTCCGATGGCCCCGGCGGCCGCACGGTTGCCGCGCGGCCGGGGCGCCTCGGGCGCCTGCACGAAGATGGGCTGCGGAGCGGCAGCGGCGACCACGGCGGGCTCGGCGACGACCGGTTCGGCGGCCACGGGCTCGCTCGGCGTGACGACGGGCGCTGCCACGACGGTCGGTGCGTCGTCGGCGGCCACGGGTGCCGCTGCCGACGTGTAGTCCAGGGATGCCGCCTCCGGCGATGCCCAGGGGTCGGGCTCCGCCTCGGCCGGAGCGGCGGTGACGGGCGTGACGATCTCGTCGGCCGCGACGTCTGCGCGCTCGGCGGTGGACCGGTCTGCGGCCGCTCGGTCTGCGGGCTCGTCCGCCGCGGCGGGAGCCTCGTCGTGCGGTGCCTCCGCGGCGTCCGGAGCATCTGCGGAGGTGGTCTCGGCGTCGACCGCGTCACGGCGGGCCGCCTCTGCCTCGGCGAGCCCTTCGTTCGCTCGACCGACGACGTCGTCGACGCCGTGGGGCTCTTCGACGGGTTCGCCGTAGGACGACTTGGGGTCACTCATCGCAGGCACTCCTCACGCAGGGCCAGTCCCTGCAGTGGCAGAGTAGCCCGCGCGCCCACGCATGACGCGCAGGCATGCCGGGAGAATCCGGTGCCGACGTCGCGGGACGCCGGCACGGCGGGCAGGGAGCGGCGCTGCGCGGGGGTCTGTGCCCGCCGCCCCACTACCCTGGGCCCATGCCATCCCCCGCGACAGGCCTCCGGGCATCAGCCCCTGCCGGCCCACCCAGCGCCGCGCCCACGCCGGCCCGCACGACCCGGCGGGCGGCGGCCGCGGCATCCGTCCTCCTCGCGCTCGCGCTCGTGACGGCCTGCGCCCCGGACGCCCCCTCCGGCAACGGGTTCACCTACACGCCGACACCCTCGGCGCACGCCTCCGGCACGCCGACCCCGACACCGTCGGCGACGGCGCTCGCGGACATCCCCGACGACTGCCGCGCGATCCTGACCGCCGACGTGCTCGCCCAGCTCGACGGCACGCCGCTGAACGACCCCGCCTTCGGCTCGTCGGGCCCGCAGCCCGACGGCGGACTCATCTGCGTCTGGCGCGATCCGGCCGCCGACACCACGGGGCTCGTCACCACCATCAGCTACATGTCACGAGGGCCGGCGCTCGAGATGCTCAACAAGCTCGTCGTCGACGAGGGCTACACCTGCTACACCCCGGACGGCGGGACGCGCTGCGAGAAGACCTGGCAGAACCCGACCTACCCCGTCACCGACGGCCGCACGCTGTTCTGGCGCGACGACATCCTCATCGACACCGCGTACTCCGCCCTCGCCCCCAACGGCTACACCGCCGCGGTCGTCGCCGCGCTCTTCGGCTGAACCCGCCGGTCGGATCAGCCCCACACGCTCCGGTCGAGCCGTGACCCGTAATCCTCGGGGTGCCACTGGGTCTCGACGCTGACGAGCCAGAGTCCGTCGCGGAGGGTGTGCTCCTCGCGCACCCCGCCCTGCGTGCGCGTGCACACCGTCGCACCGTCGGCGACCTCGCATGCGAACCCCTCGCCCGAGAGGGCGGCCTCCGCGATGGAGGAGGAGGCCGAGTCGACCTTCGCGAGCGTCGTGACGATCCCGCCGGTCTCGAATCGCCACGTACAGGTCACCAGCACCTGGGGCGCCGCCGCGTCGGCGAACGACGTGGCGGTCGTCGCCGGCGGTACCTGGGACTGACCGAGGAGCGAGCCGGCGCGCCAGATGAGCTCGTTCCACAGGTCGTCGGCGTAGAGCGTCCGGCAATCGATCGCGCCGCCGTCCGCCGCCGTCTGCGCGGGCGTCTGCTGAGGCGTTGCTCTGGGCTCGGGCGCCGTGGCGGTGCGCAGGGTGTCGCCGACCCACGCGACGGTCACCGGCAGCATCGGCAGCGACAGCCACACCAGCGCGCCCACGACGGCGGCGCACAGCATCCCTGCGGGCACGGCGATCCACGCGTTGCGACCGCCGATCCTCGCCATGGGGCCCCCAACCTCCGTCTTCCACGGTAAGCCGCAACGGCGCGATGGGCTCGATACACGCCGCGGAAGATGCGCCGCGCCGGGGAGTGCCGGGCGGGGCAATATACACTCCCGCCGCGCTGACTGCGACCCCCTCTCCGCAACTGCCCGGTATGACGGACGGTTGTCTGCACCACGGCGGAACCCCAGGCCCGGCACAGCGCCGGGCGACGCCGCACGTGAGAGTGGAGGAGGAGCATGTCGACTTACGACACCGATCCGTATGCGAACCAGAGCACGGCCACGGGCCAGGGCACAGGCTCGAGCGACGTCAAGGAGCGCGCGGTCGAGACCGTGGCCGAGGTGGACGCGGGTGCCATGTATGTCGCCGGCGTCGCCGGCGAAGAGGCGAAGGACGTGGCCCACGACGCGAAGGACGCCGCTCGTGGCTTCCTGTACGAGACCCGCGCGCAGTTGTCGGACCAGGCCTCGACCCAGCAGCGCCGCGCCGCGGACGCCCTGCGCAGCACGAGCGACGAGCTCTCCGGGCTGGCTGACGGCACTGCCACCGGCTCGGGAGCGGCGACGAACGCCGTGCGCGCCGTCGGCGAGCAGACGCGCCGCGTCGCCGACTGGCTGGAGCAGCGAGAGCCTGCCGATGTGGTGTACGAGGTGCGGACCTTCGCTCGTCGGCACACGGGCGCCTTCCTGGCCATCGCGGTCGGAGTGGGCCTCGTCGCGGGTCGCATCACCCGGGCTCTCGTCGCCGACTCGCGCGACAACAGGACCACGGGCGCAACGCTTGGCACCTCCGGTGGCGCGCGGCCGGCCCTCGCCACGAGCTCGCCGACGGTCGCAGGCGGCACCACCGCCGGCCTCGGTGGCACGGCAGCCGGTGCCGGCGCGCTCGGAGCGACGGGTTACGAGGGTGAGACCCCCATCGGCGACGCCCTCTCGGGCGACGCGCTGACGGGCGACCCGTTGGCGGCAGGCGCGGGCACCGAAGCGACCGGCGCAGCGCAAGACGAGTGGTCTGCGACAGGAGAGGCACGACGATGACGGATATGCCCACGCCGTCTCAGCAGAAGGCGGCCGAGACCTCGCTGGGCGACCTGGTCGGCGAGGTCTCGCGTGACCTGTCGGAGCTCATGCGCAAGGAGCTCGAGCTTGCGAAGGCCGAGCTCTCGGAGTCGGCCAAGCGCGCCGGCAAGGGCGCAGGCCTCATGGGAGGCGCGGGATACGCCGGCGCGATGGCGGTGCTGTTCCTCAGCATCGCGCTCTGGTGGGGCCTCGGCGACCTCATCGACAGCCTCGGCTGGTCGGCGGTGATCGTGGCCGTCATCTGGGCCATCATCGCCGCGATCCTCTTCGCCGTCGGCCGGAGCCGGCTGAAGACCGTGCAGGGGGCGCCGAAGACGGTGGAGACCGTCAAGGAGATCCCCGACGCGCTCAAGAGAAATCAGGAGAACCGATAATGAGCAACGCAGATCAGATCCGCGCCGATATCGAGGTGACGCGCGACGAACTGGGCCGGGATGTGGACGCACTCGCCGACAAGGTCTCGCCCCCGAAGATCATGGAACGGCAGAAGACGCGGGTCCGGCAGGTGCTCGGCGACGTCAAGGGCCGCGTGATGGGAGCCGCCGACGACCTCGGCGACTCGGCATCCTCGGCCGGCCACACGGTGGGCGACAAGCTCGGCGCGGCCGGCGACGCCGTGAAGGACCTGCCGAACAAGGCACGGCAGACCACGCAGGGCACGCCGCTCGTCGTCGGCCTCCTGGCCGCCGGGGTCGGCTTCCTCGTCGCGAGCCTCATCCCTCCGACGGACGCCGAGAAGCGCTGGAGCACCCAGCTGCGCGACCAGGCGCAGCCGCTCGTCGACAAGGCGATGGACAAGGCGAAGGACGCCGCCCAGGACGTGGCGCAGAACCTGAAGGAGCCGGCGAAGGATGCCGTCAACCAGGTGAAGGACTCGGCCGCCGCCTCCGCCGAGACCGTGAAGGAGGAGGCCCAGAGCACCGCCGAGCGGGTCAAGCAGAACGTCGCGCCGAGCGGCGGATCGACCGGCACGAGCGGCACGACGGGCACGACGGGCACCACGGGCACGACCGGCGCTGCAGGAACGACGGGCACCACGGGTGACACGGGGCTGACGACGCAGTACTGAGTCGCGGCATCCTTATCAAGGAACGGCGAAGGGCCCTGGCGGAAGCCAGGGCCCTTCGTTGCGACGTGCGGATCCGATCGGGACCCGGTCGACTCAGTTGTAGTCGGTGGTGAAACCGTCGGTGGAGAAGCTGTCGAAGTCGACGTAGCTCAGGTCGGCGTCGGTGTACGCGCCGTCCGAGGCGAAGATGCGGTTGGGGTACCGCTCGCTCTTCGCCTCCTCCGTCGCCTCGACCGTGACATCGCGGTACTTCGCGAGGCCCGTTCCGGCGGGGATGAGCTTTCCGATGATGACGTTCTCCTTGAGGCCGACGAGCGGGTCGCTCTTGCCCTCCATGGCCGCCTGCGTCAGGACGCGGGTGGTCTCCTGGAACGACGCGGCCGACAGCCACGACTCGGTCGCGAGCGACGCCTTCGTGATACCCATCAGCTCCGGGCGACCCGACGCGGGGCGCTTGCCCTCGGCCACGGTCTCGCGGTTGATGTTCTGGTACTTCTTGAAGTCGACCAGCTCACCCGGCAGCAGCGTCGTGTCGCCGTGGTCGACCACGGTGACCTTCCGCAGCATCTGACGGACGATGACCTCGATGTGCTTGTCGTGGATCGGCACACCCTGCGAGCGGTACACGCCCTGGACGCCGTTGACGAGGTACTTCTGCACCTCGCGGGCACCCTGCACTCGCATGACCTCCTTGGGGTCGAGCGTGCCGACCTGGAGAGGCTGACCGACCGTGACGCGCTGCCCGTCCTCGACCAGGAGCGTCGCGCGCTTCAGGACCGGGTAGACGTGCGGCTCGTCGCCGTTGTCGGGCGTGAGGATGACCTTCTTCGACTTCTCGGTCTCGTCGATCGTGATGCGGCCATCGGCCTCGGCGATCGGCGACGCGCCCTTCGGGGTGCGGGCCTCGAACAGCTCCTGCACGCGGGGAAGACCCTGCGTGATGTCGTCGGCCGACGCGGAACCACCGGTGTGGAAGGTACGCATCGTGAGCTGCGTGCCGGGCTCACCGATCGACTGGGCCGCGATGATGCCGACGGCCTCGCCGATGTCGACGATCTTGCCGGTCGCGAGCGAACGGCCGTAGCACTTCGCGCAGACGCCGACCGCCGAGTCGCAGGTGAGGACCGAGCGGACCTTGATCGACTCGACACCCGCACCGACGAGCTTGTCGATGAGCACGTCGCCGACGTCCTCACCGGCGGAGGCGACGACCTCGCCCTTCGGGTCGACGGCGTCGGCCGCGAGCGTGCGGGCGAACACCGAGTTCTCGACGTTCGCGTCGCGCACCAGCGCACCGTCGGCGCCGGGGGCGGCGATGGTGAACTCGAGGCCCTTGGTCGTGCCGCAGTCCTCCTCGCGGATGATGACATCCTGCGAGACGTCCACCAGACGACGGGTCAGGTAGCCCGAGTCGGCCGTACGGAGGGCCGTGTCGGCCAGACCCTTACGGGCACCGTGCGTCGCGATGAAGTACTCCGCCACCGACAGGCCCTCGCGGTACGAGGAGATGATCGGACGCGGGATGATCTCACCCTTGGGGTTGTTCACCAGGCCTCGCATACCCGCGATGTTGCGGATCTGCAGCCAGTTACCACGAGCACCCGACGAGACCATCCGGTTGATGGTGTTGTCGGCCGGGAAGTTGTCCCGCATCGCCTTCTGGACCTCGTCGGTCGCCTCGGTCCAGATCTTGATGAGCTCCTGACGACGCTCGGCGTCGGTGGTGAGACCCTTCTCGAACTGCGCCTGGACCTTCGCGGCCTGCTTCTCGTAGCCCGCGACGATCTCGCCCTTGTTGGGGGGCGTGAGGATGTCGCTCAGCGCCACCGTGACACCCGAACGGGTGGCCCAGTAGAAGCCGGCGTCCTTGATGCGGTCGAGCGAAGCCGCGACCTCCACCTTCGGGTACTCCTCGGCGAGCTTGTTGACGATCTGCGACAGCTTGCCCTTGTCGGCCTGCTCGCGGACGAACGGGTAGCCCTTGGGGAGCGTGTCGTTGAAGATCGCCTGGCCGAGCGACGCGTCCACGAGACCGTGGCGCTCGTAGCCCTCGGGCGCTTCGCCCTCGAGGAACGTGAGCCCGGGAACGCGGATGCGGACCTTGGCCTGCAGGTCGAGGGTGCCCTCGTCCTTCGCCAGGATCGCCTCGCCGACCGAGCCGAACACACGACCCTCACCGGCGGCGCCCTCCTTGACCGTGGTCAGGTGGTGCAGGCCGATGATCATGTCCTGCGAAGGCAGGGTGACCGGACGGCCGTCCGACGGCTTCAGGATGTTGTTCGACGCGAGCATCAGGATGCGGGCCTCGGCCTGAGCCTCGACCGACAGCGGCAGGTGGACGGCCATCTGGTCGCCGTCGAAGTCCGCGTTGAACGCGGCGCAGACGAGCGGGTGCAGCTGGATCGCCTTGCCCTCCACGAGCTGAGGCTCGAAGGCCTGGATGCCGAGACGGTGCAGCGTGGGTGCGCGGTTGAGCAGCACGGGGCGCTCGCGGATGATCTCCTCGAGCACGTCCCAGACCTCGGGACGCGTGCGCTCGACGGCGCGCTTGGCCGCCTTGATGTTCTGCGAGTGACCGAGGTCGATCAGGCGCTTGATCACGAACGGCTTGAACAGCTCGAGCGCCATCTGCTTGGGCAGACCGCACTGGTGGAGCTTGAGCTGCGGGCCGACGATGATGACCGAACGGCCCGAGTAGTCCACGCGCTTGCCGAGCAGGTTCTGACGGAACCGGCCCTGCTTGCCCTTGAGCATGTCGGACAGCGACTTGAGCGCACGGTTGCCCGTGCCCGTGACGGGGCGACCACGGCGGCCGTTGTCGAACAGCGCGTCGACGGCCTCCTGCAGCATCCGCTTCTCGTTGTTGACGATGATCTCGGGGGCACCGAGGTCGATCAGGCGACGGAGGCGGTTGTTGCGGTTGATCACGCGACGGTACAGGTCGTTCAGGTCGGAGGTCGCGAAGCGGCCACCGTCCAGCTGCACCATCGGGCGCAGCTCCGGCGGGATCACCGGGACGACGTCGAGGACCATCGAGGCCGGGCTCATGCCGGTCTGCAGGAACGAGTTGACGACCTTCAGGCGCTTGATCGCGCGGATCTTGCGCTGGCCCTTGCCCTCGGAGATCTGCAGGTGCAGGTCCTCGGACTCCTGAGCCAGGTCGAACGCCTCGAGGCGGCGCTTGATGGACTCGGCGCCCATGTGGGCCTCGAAGTACTGGCCGAAGCGGTCCTGCAGCTCGTGGAAGATCTCGTCTTCACCCTTGAGCTGGCCGACCTCGAGCGTGCGGAAGTCCTCCCACACCTTCTCGAGACGGGTGATCTGGTCGTCGGTGCCCTTGCGGATACCGGCCATCTCCTTCTCGGCGGCGTCCTTGACCTTCTTCTTCTGGTCGGCCTTGGCGCCTTCCTCCTCGAGCGCGGCGAGCTCCTCCTCCAGCTTCTGGAGGCGAGCGGCGACACGCGCGTCGCGGCGGTCGGCGAGCGTCTTCAGCTCGAGGCGGATGTTGTTCTCCTGCGTCGAGAGGTCGCGGTGGCGCGCCTCCTCGTCGACGGAGATCACCATGTACGCGGCGAAGTAGATGACCTTCTCGAGGTCCTTCGGCGCCATGTCGAGCAGGTACCCGAGGCGCGACGGGACGCCCTTGAAGTACCAGATGTGCGTGACGGGCGCCGCGAGCTCGATGTGGCCCATGCGCTCACGACGGACCGAGGACTTGGTGACCTCGACGCCGCAGCGCTCGCAGACGATGCCCTTGAAGCGGACGCGCTTGTACTTGCCGCACGCGCACTCCCAGTCGCGCGAGGGTCCGAAGATCTGCTCGCCGAACAGACCGTCCTTCTCGGGCTTCAGGGTGCGGTAGTTGATGGTCTCAGGCTTCTTGACCTCGCCGTAGGACCAACGACGGATGTCGTCAGCGGTGGCCAGGCCGATGCGAAGCTGATCGAAAGTGGTTGATTCGAGCACTGGTTCTCCTGTGTCGGAAATTCGTTCGTTACCTGGCGCGCTTAGATCTCGTCGATCGACGACGACTCGAAGCGGCTGGAGATGTTGATGCCGAGCTCTTCGGCGGCGCGGAAGGCGTCATCGTCGGTGTCGCGGAGGTTTACCGCCGTGCCGTCGGCCGAGAGGACCTCGACGTTCAGGCAGAGCGACTGCATCTCCTTCATGAGCACCTTGAACGACTCGGGGATGCCGGGCTCCTGGATGTTCTCGCCCTTGACGATGGCCTCGTACACCTTGACGCGGCCGAGGATGTCGTCGGACTTGATCGTGAGGAGCTCCTGCAGCGCGTACGCGGCGCCGTAGGCCTCGAGGGCCCACACCTCCATCTCACCGAAGCGCTGGCCGCCGAACTGCGCCTTACCACCGAGCGGCTGCTGGGTGATCATCGAGTACGGGCCCGTCGAGCGCGCGTGGATCTTGTCGTCCACGAGGTGGTGCAGCTTCAGGATGTACATGTAGCCGACCGAGATCGGAGCCGGGAACGGCTCGCCGGAGCGGCCGTCGAACAGCTGCGTCTTGCCCGTCGAGTCGATCAGGCGCTCACCGTCGCGGTTCGGGGTCGTCGAGTCGAGCAGACCCGCGATCTCGGCCTCGAACGCACCGTCGAACACCGGGGTCGCGACCTTGGTGCCGGCCGGCGCCTCGAATGCCTGCTCGGGCAGCGAGGCGGCCCACTCCGGGGTGCCCTCGACCTTCCAGCCCTGCTGGGCGATCCAGCCGAGGTGCAGCTCGAGGACCTGGCCGAAGTTCATTCGACCGGGGATGCCGAGCGGGTTCAGGATGACCTGGACCGGCGTGCCGTCCGCGAGGAACGGCATGTCTTCGACGGGGAGGATCTTCGCGATGACGCCCTTGTTGCCGTGACGGCCGGCGAGCTTGTCGCCCTCGGTGATCTTGCGCTTCTGGGCGATGTACACCACGACGCGGCGGTTGACGCCCGAGCCGAGCTCGTCGTCGCCGTCCTCGGCGTTGAACTCCTTGACCGCGATGATCGTGCCCTGCTCACCGTGGGGCACCTTCAGCGACGTGTCGCGGACTTCGCGGCTCTTCTCGTTGAAGATGGCGCGCAGCAGACGCTCCTCGGCCGACAGCTCGGTCTCGCCCTTCGGCGTGACCTTGCCGACGAGGATGTCGCCGGGACGCACCTCGGCGCCGATGCGGATGATGCCGCGCTCGTCGAGGTCCTTCAGCAGGTCGGGGCTCACGTTCGGGAGATCACGGGTGATCTCCTCCTTGCCGAGCTTCGTGTCGCGGGCGTCGACCTCGTACTCCTCGATGTGGATCGAAGAGAGGGTGTCGTCCTTCACCAGGTCCTGGCTCAGGATGATCGCGTCCTCGAAGTTGTGACCCTCCCACGTCATGAACGCCACGAGGAGGTTCTTACCGAGCGCGAGCTCGCCCTTCTCGGTCGCGGGACCGTCGGCGATGACCTCGCCGGCCTCGACGCGCTCGCCGGCCGAGACCACGACGCGCTGGTTGTAGCTCGTGCCCTGGTTCGAACGGTCGAACTTGCGGAGGAAGTAGTCCTGCGTGCCGCCCTCGTCGAGCTGCACCGTCACGACGTCCGCAGAGACCTCGACGACGACACCGGCCTTGTCGGCGGTGACGACGTCACCGGCGTCGATCGCGGCGAAGCCCTCCATGCCCGTGCCGACCACCGGCGACTCCGAGCGGAGGAGCGGCACGGCCTGGCGCTGCATGTTCGCACCCATGAGGGCGCGGTTCGCGTCGTCGTGCTCGAGGAACGGGATGAGCGAGGTCGCGACCGACACCATCTGGCGCGGCGAGACGTCCATGTAGCCGATCTCCTCCGAGTGGAAGAGGTCGACCTCGCCGCCGTTGCCGCGGCGCGCCAGGACGCGGTCCTGGGCGAAGCGGCCGTCGGCCTTGAGCTCGACACCGGCCTGGGCGACGATGTAGTCGCTCTCCTCGGAGGCGGTCAGGTAGTCGATCTGGTCGGTGACCTTGCCGTCGACGACGCGGCGGTACGGGGTCTCGATGAACCCGAACGCGTTGATGCGCGCGAACGAGGCGAGCGAGCCGATCAGGCCGATGTTCGGGCCTTCCGGCGTCTCGATGGGGCACATGCGACCGTAGTGCGACGGGTGGACGTCGCGGACCTCGACGCCGGCGCGCTCACGCGACAGACCGCCGGGGCCGAGGGCCGAGAGGCGGCGCTTGTGCGTCAGACCCGCGAGCGGGTTGTTCTGGTCCATGAACTGCGACAGCTGCGACGTTCCGAAGAACTCCTTGATCGCGGCCACCACGGGGCGGACGTTGATCAGGGTCTGCGGCGTGATCGCCTCGATGTCCTGCGTGGTCATGCGCTCGCGGACGACGCGCTCCATGCGCGACAGACCGGTGCGGACCTGGTTCTGGATGAGCTCTCCGACCGCGCGGATGCGACGGTTGCCGAAGTTGTCGATGTCGTCGATGTCGAGACGGATCTCGGCGGGCTTGCCGCCGCGCACGCCGTCGAAGGTGGCGTCGCCGCGGTGGATGCGCACGAGGTACTTGATCGTCGCGACGATGTCGTCGACCGTCAGCACCGAGTCCGACAGCGGCTTGTCGAGGCCGAGCTTGTGGTTGATCTTGTACCGGCCGACCTTGGCGAGGTCGTAGCGCTTCGGGTTGAAGTAGAAGTTGTCCAGGAGCGCACGGGCGGCCTCGGCGGCCACCTGCTCGCCCGGACGGAGCTTGCGGTAGATGTCGCGGAGGGCGTCTTCCTTGGTGAGGATGGTGTCCTTCGACAGCGTCTCTTCGATCGAGTCGAAGCCGGCGAACTCGGCGAGGATGTCCTCGCTGGTCAGGCCGAGCGCCTTGAGGAAGACGGTGACCGACTGCTTGCGCTTGCGGTCGATGCGGACGCCGACCTGATCGCGCTTGTCGATCTCGAACTCCAGCCACGCACCGCGGCTGGGGATGACGCGCGCCGAGACGATGTCCTTGTCGGACGTCTTGTCGGCCGTCTTGTCGAAGTACACGCCGGGCGAACGGACGAGCTGCGACACGACGACGCGCTCGGTGCCGTTGATGATGAAGGTGCCCTTGCCGGTCTGGAGCGGGAAGTCGCCCATGAAGACCGTCTGCGTCTTGATCTCACCGGTCTGGTGGTTCATGAACTCGGCCTCGACGTAGAGCGGGGCGGCGTACGTCTTGCCGCGCTCCTTGCACTCCTCGATGGAGTACTTCTCAGGCTCGAGGTACGGGTTCGTGAACGAGAGCTGCATGGTCTCGCTCAGGTCCTCGATCGGGCTGATCTCCTCGAAGATCTCCTCGAGGCCGCTGATCTCGGGCACGTCGGTGCGACCGTCGGCCTTCGCCTGGGCGACGCGGGCCTTCCATGCCTCGTTGCCGACGAGCCAGTCGAACGACTCGGTCTGCAGCGCGAGAAGGTCGGGGACCGTCAGCGTGTCGGAGATCTTGGCGAACGAGAGGCGGGATGCTCCGCGGCCGTTCTTGGGGGTGGTGGGGTTGGATGCGTTGCGCGCAGCAGCCAAGGGGATTACCTCCGTGGGCCCGTAGGGCTCGTTTCCTTGTCGTCAGGTGGAGTGCTCTCTTCCCCGAAACCCGCGCGGCACTCCTCGCGTGAACGCGGGGGGGCGCAGGCACAGCCGACCACCATATGAGGGCAGGGGGAATCCAAGAGCGCAAAGACCCACTATACGTCGGACGACGCGCCGTGTCCAGTCGGATTCTTGAAAAGTTCTGGATGCTGCGGTATAAGGCCGATGCGGTGGCTCGAGTGCGCCCCCGGCCGGCGGACGGCCGGGGGCGCAGAGACGCTTCCCGATGAGCGCTGTCGCCCTCCGGGTGTCTACATGTTGCCGCGGCAGGCCATGCCGGGGTTGAATCCGACGACGAACTCCTTCGCGACGGGATCGCTGCGGAACATGCCGAAGTTCTGCACGCCGTGATAGCCGTGCTTCTGGTTGCCGCGCTCCGCGAAGACGTCGTCGCCCATCCCCTCAGGCCCGGTCCCCTCGATGTCGTCGGCCGTGTCGAGCCCGGAGAAGACGCACTCCGAGGCCGCGTGCTCGGGCGCGCCGATGTCGTCGCCGTTCCCGTTGACTTCGCCCGCCATCGCGGCTCCCCCGCTGCCGAGCACCAGGCCGATCGCCACGACTGCGCACGCCAAGACCTTCTTCATAGCTTTCCCTCCCCATTGGTGACGCCCGGAGCCCCGATCCGGACGGACGGCCGCACCTGCGGGGCCGTCACCGCCGCACCATACTCCTGACCGGTCGGGAGCGGAAGAAGCCTCAGCTGCCCGGATCAGCCGGTGGCCGATACACCGATGCACTGAGACCGTGGCGGGAACCGGCCTTCCGGGTCCATGATGTGCACATGACTGGGGGACGATCCCCCGTGATCCGCACGCCCGACCAGCGGATCCGGGTGTTCGTGAGCTCGACCCTGCGCGAGCTCGGGGACGAACGTGAAGCAGTGAGGTCGGCCATCGAGCGCCTGCGACTCGCGCCCGTGATGTTCGAGCTGGGTGCCCGCCCGCATCCTCCGCGGGACCTCTACCGCTCCTACCTCGCCCAGAGCGACGTGTTCGTCGGCATCTACGGCGCCAGCTACGGGTGGGTCGCTCCCGAAGAGGAGGTCTCCGGCCTCGAGGACGAATACAACCTCGCCTCTCCCGAGATGCCCAAGCTCATCTACGTCAAGGAGACCGACTCCCGCGACGAGCGCCTCACCGCACTCATCGCCCGCATCCAGGCCGACGACACCGCCGCCTACCTGCACTTCCGCTCCGCCGCCGAGCTGGAGGACCAGGTCGCCGGCGACCTGGCCATGCTGCTCGCCGAACGCTTCGACGAGTCGCGGGCGTCCTCCGAGCCCGAGCCGGAGCCCGAGGCGCCGACCCTCGTCGGCCGGGTTCCCGTGCCCTACACGCCGACGATCGGCCGCGAGGCCGACATCGACGCCGTCCGCACGCTCCTGGCCCGCGGCACAGACCGCGTGGTGAGCCTCGTGGGGCCCGGCGGCATCGGCAAGAGCCGCCTGGCCATCGAGACCGCCCTCGCGTGCGGCGACATGTTCCCGGACGGGGTCTACTTCGTGCTGCTCGAGGGTGTGCTCGAGCCCGGCCTGCTGCTGCCGACGATCGCCTACTACCTCGGCATCCGTGACAACGGCGAAGCCGCGCTCGAGGAGCGCATCGCGCATGCGCTGGCCGATCGCCGGGTGCTGATCGTGCTCGACAACTTCGAGCAGATCGTGGATGCCGCGCCCGTCCTGGTGCGGCTCTACACCGTGGCGCCGACGGCGACGTTCCTGGTGACCAGCCGCATCGTGCTGCGCATCCGCGGCGAGCGCGTCTTCGAGGTGGCGCCGCTGACGACGCCGGCCGGCGACGGGCCGGCGAGCCTCGATCGCGCGACGCGGTCCGCGGCCGTCACGCTGTTCGTCGACCGTGCCCGCGCGATCGACGCCGACTTCGACG
The DNA here is from genome assembly GCF_044987405.1 of Microbacterium sp. ZW T2_14. Taxonomy (NCBI): domain Bacteria; kingdom Bacillati; phylum Actinomycetota; class Actinomycetes; order Micrococcales; family Microbacteriaceae; genus Microbacterium; species Microbacterium sp. ZW T2_14. The sequence goes on from NZ_JBJDRK010000055.1 coordinate 25,571, forward strand.
TCACCGCCGACAACGCCGGCGACCTGGCCGACATCTGCCGGCGGCTGGAGGGCCTGCCGCTCGCGATCGAGCTGGCTGCGGCGAAGGTGCGCATCCTGAGCCCCGGCGGCATCGCGGAGCGCCTCGAGCGCAGCCTGCCGCTGCTCACGGCGGCCGTCCGCGATCTTCCCGAGCGGCACCGCACGATGCGGGCGACGATCGACTGGAGCGTGAGCCTGCTGCCGGACACACAGCGCGACCTGCTCGAAGATCTGGGCGTGTTCGCGACGCGGTTCACACTCGAGGCGGTCGAGGCGCTCGGCGCGGGGCGCTCGTGGGGCGACGAGGCGATCGACGCCCTCACCGCGCTCATCGACGGCTCGCTCGTGAAGCAGAGCGAGGTGGGCGGACGACGGGTGTTCTCGCTGCTCGCGATGGTGCGCGAGTACGCACTGGGGCGGCTGAAGGACCGCGGCGACGCGGTGCAGGTGCGCCGCGCGCACGCCGACTACTACCGCGCCCTCGTGCAGCGGCTCGCCCCCGGCCTGGGTGGCACCGGGCAGGCGGAGGCGGTCGTGCGCCTCGGGCTCGAGCTTCCGAATCTGCGCGCGGCGGTGCGCCACCTGATCTACACGAACCGGCTCGACGACGCGGGCGACTTCGCGTGGAGCCTCCTCATCTACTGGTGGATCTCGGGCTTCTTCGCGGAGGTGCGCGTCTGGATGCTCGAGCTTCTCGAGAAGCAGCACGATCAGCCGATCACGCAGCACACCCGGGCGATCGCCTGGTTCTTCGCCCTGTGGGGCGAGATGTGGCAGCGCCCCAGCGAGCAGGTGATCGCCGGGCTCGGCGAGTGCGTGCGGCTGTTCACCGAGAGCGGCGACGAGGATGCCGCAGCCATGGCGCTCGCCGCACGCGCGACGGCGCGCGTGCAGTTCTCGCACCTCGACACCGACAAGGCGGAGGCGGAGCTGCGTGAGGCCGTCGTGACGCTCAGCGAGCGGGGCAACACGTGGGCGGAGGCGATCACCGAGGTGTCGCTCGGCCGGCTCGCGTGGGTGCGAGGCGCCACCGACGACGCCCTCGCCCACTTCGATCGCGCCACCTCGGTGGCCGAGGCACGCGGCGACCTGTTCACCACCTCCGTCGCGGGAAACCTGCGCGCGCGCCTGAACTTCCAGCTGGGCCGCATCGAGGATGCCGAGCGGGAGTTCGTGCACACACTGCTGCTGTCGATCCGGCTGCACTACGAGGAGGGCGTCGCGTACGGCCTCGAGGGCGTCTGCGCCGTCGCCGCCGCGCACAGCGAGGCCTGGCGTGCGGCCGCCCTGGCGGTGGCAGCGGGCGAGATCCGGCGGCGCATCGGCATCTTCGACGTCGAGGCGTTCACCGTGCACACGCCGTACCTCGAGATCCTGCGCGGACACGACCCGCAGAGCGTGGATGCCGGCCAGACCGCCGGCGCCGAGCTCACCGTCGCCGAGGCGGTGCAGCTCGCCCTGCCCGAACAGGAGTGGGAGACCGTGGCCGACACCCTGCGCACCTGGTAGCCGACTGCACCGGAGGGCGCCGAGGTCCGGCATCCGCTCTCTGGTATCAGCGCTGCGCACGAGAGGCTCTGGTGCGGTGAGGAGCGTGCTCATATGCTGTGCACCGAACTGCGCTCCTCGAATCAAAAGGTGACTGGGCACCGCTGCGAGGGGGGTCGAGATGGCTCTGGTTCCTGACGTGCCACGAGGCACAGTCGACGTCGAAGGCGACGGAGACTCCCTCGACGTGCGCATCGACCCGGCACCGGCGGACATCCTGCCCGATGAGCATGGCGTCACGCTGCTCGCCGACGTCATGCTCCATGCTCGCGCGGACACCGTGGCGACGCTGCTCGTCCGTGCCGGCGAGAGCCTCCACTACGCCGCGCTCACGGTGCGCGACGGGGTCGCGGAGCTCATCCGCCTCGAGCGTCGGGCGGACCGCCTCTTCGCCGCGGGAATCGCACTCGCGTCCGGGGAGACGGTGCATCTGAGCGTGATGGTCAGCGAGACCGAGACCGGCATCGCCTGGCTGGAGGGGCAGGCCGCCGTCGGCGGGATGGGGATGGGCGGTGCGGCCGAGGCGGCCACGGAACCTGCGCTGCCGACCGCCGACGCGGTTCCCCCGCCCGTGGCCCCGGACTTCGAGATCGACGAGGCGTTCGCGCCGGAACCCGTGAGTGACAGCGAGATCGGCGGCATCGGAGAATTCGACGAGAACGGACAGTTCACCGG
>NZ_JBJDRK010000056.1:0-27481 GCF_044987405.1 Microbacterium sp. ZW T2_14
GCCGTCGACCGCGCGGCGGCGGCGCTGGCCGCGGCCGGTTGGGCCGTCGACGACGTCGAGCCGCCGCTGATCGAGGAGGCTGCGACGCTGTGGCGCCAGATCTCGACCACCGAGATGGTCGGCGCCTTCCTGCCCGGTGCGCTGCCCGTGCCCCTCTCGCACGGCTCGACCCGGTACTTCCTCGACAACGCCGAGGAGACCGAGGTGCTCGCGTCGGGCGAGGCGTACGGCGGCGCCTGGGCCCGGCGTGCGGTGATCGCGTCCGCGTGGGAGAGGTTCCAGGCCGAGTACCCCATCGTGCTCGGCCCGGTCTCGGCCCGGCGCATGCCCGAGATCGGCTACGACCTCTCGGGCCCGGCGGCGACTACCGAACTGTGGCGGGACCACCGGCTGCTGGTGACGGTCAACTTCCTCGGGCTGCCCTCGGTGGCCGTCCCGACCGGGTTGGACGAGGACGGCCTGCCGACCGGGGTGCAGCTCATCGGGCCGCGCAACGCCGACCATGTCTCGCTCGCGGCGGCTCGGGATGTCGAGGCCGCGCTGGGCGGGCTGACCCCCGTCGAGGCGCGCATCGCCGGAGCTGTCGCGTGAACGCCTGGGAGCCGGGGCTCGAGTTCGTCTTCGAGCTGAAGGTGGCGGTGTCGGAGCCGATCCGGATCGGGCGCACAGCATCCGAGGATCTCAACGTGACGCCGATCGTGGGCGGCACCATCTCGGGGCCGCGGCTGAACGGACGCGTGCTCAGCGTCGGCGCCGACTGGTGGGTGACGCGGGGCGCGACGACGCAGCTCGACGCGCGCTACGTCATCGAGGCCGACGACGGCGCGGCGATCGACGTGGTGAACCGCGGCTACTGGCACGCCGGCGAAGAGGTCGAGCGGCGTCTGTACGCCGGTGAGGACGTGGGGGAGGACGAGCTGTACTACCGCACCGCCTTCGTCTTCCAGACGGGCGCGGACGCGCATCAGTGGCTCACGGAAGCGCAGTTCGTCGGCTACGCGCGGCCCGAGCCGGGCCACGTCTGCATCCGGGTGTTCCGCGTGCGCTGACGGGCGAAGGCCCGGCCGGCAGGCAGCCGGCGTGCTGCGCCGGGCATTAGCCGCGGCCCTCCGCGGAGTCAACCCCGTGTCTCGGCATCCTGCGGTTTCGTACGGTGGCTGTTCCAGTGAAAGGAGCCGTCATGGCAACCAGCATTGTGACAGCAGAGATCGACGTCGACGCCCCCATCCGGGCCGTGTACGACCAGTGGACCCAGTTCGAGCAGTTCCCGCGCTTCATGTCCGCGGTCGAGCGCATCGATCAGCTCGACGACCAGCGTACCCACTGGGTCGTCAACATCGGGGGAGTGGAGCGCGAGTTCGACGCCACCATCACCGACCAGGTGCCCGACGACCACATCTCGTGGGCGAGCCACGGTGAGAAGCTCCACACCGGCCGTGTCAGCTTCGTGCCGGCGGGCGACGGCACGCGGGTCTCGCTCGAGATGACCTGGGTGCCCGAGTCGTTCACCGAGAAGACGGGCGCCGCACTCGGCATCGACGAGCGCGCCGCGAAGAAGGACCTCGAGCGCTTCAAGGAGTTCATCGAGGAGCGGGGCCGCGAGACCGGCGGCTGGCGCGGCGAGATCCATGGCGGGGCGACCCGCGAGGTGTGACCCCGCGTCCGACGTCTGAACCCCGCTCGAGAAGAGGAGAACCCCATGTCCGACAGCCTTCCCGCCGACATCCCGCCGGCGCCCGACGGCCAGCTCGGGACGGAGCAGGCCGGGATCCAGCCGCTCCGCGACCGCGACACGTCGATCGAGCCGGATCCCACGCGCGACCCGGCACAGGCCGAGTGGGATCGCACCACGGCGCTCGACGCGGGCGAGGATCCCGACATCGAGACGGCGACGGGCGACGATCCCGCGCACCTGCCGTCCGATGACGACGAGGTGCCGCGGGAGGATCTGCCGTCCGCAGCCAGTCAGCCCGACACCCAGGGTTCCAGTCCCGAGATCGCCGAGCTCGGGGATCTCGGGCAGGGCGATCTCGCACCCGAGGACTACTAGGCAGGCGCGACGTGCAGATCCTCTTCTGGCCGATCCACGGCGGATACACCGACGCCTTCGTCCGCGGCGGGCACGACTATCTGCTGCCGGTGCGCAGCGTGCGGCCCGGCGAGGACGACGGCGTCGGCGGCTGGGGATGGGAGCGGGCGCGGCCGGTCGCGCTCGACGACCTGCGCGGCGAGGACATCGACATCGTCGTGCTGCAGCGTCCGGAGGAGATCGACCTCGTCGAGTCCCTGACCGGTCGCGCGCCGGGCCGGGACCTGCCGGCGGTCTATCTCGAGCACAACACCCCTGGTCCCGCCGCGTTCACCACGCGGCATCCGCTCGCCGACCGTCGCGACATCCCGATCGTCCACGTCACCCACTTCAACCGGCTGTTCTGGGACAACGGCGTCGCGCCGACGACGGTCGTGGAGCACGGCGTCCCCGATCCGGGTCCGCTCTACTCCGGAGAACTGGCCCGGATCGGCGTCGTCGTCAACGAACCGGTGCGGCGATGGCGCGCCGTCGGCACCGACCTGCTGCCCGCGTTCACGCGCGAAGCGCCGCTGGACGTCTTCGGCATCGACGCCGGCCTGCTGCGGGAGGCGTTCGACGACCCGGCGATCTCCGGTATCGAGAGCCTGGCGCCCCGGCGCCTGCACGCCGAGCTCGCACGGCGCCGGGTGTATCTCCATCCGTTCCGGTGGACCTCGCTCGGGCTGTCGCTGATCGAGGCGATGCATCTCGGGATGCCGGTGGTCGCGCTCGCCACGACCGAGGCGGTGCGGGCGGTCGCCGCCGGCACCGGGGTCGTCTCGACCGACATCGACGATCTGCGCAGGGCCGCGCGGGCCTTCCTCGAGGAGCCGGAGTGGGCCGCCGAGGTGGGCGCCCGCGCGCGCGAGCACGCTCTCACGCACTACGGCCTGCCGGCGTTCCTCGAGCGATGGGACGAGGTGCTCCTCGAGGCGATCGCATCCCTGCCCGGCCCCGGCGTGGTCTACGCGAACGCGAACAGCGGCGGGAACGCCACGACGACGATCGCCGCCCACGCCAGGTAGACCGGCAGGAAGCCCGTCTGCCACCGCTCCAGGCGCTCGAAGGGCGTGCGCCGCATCGCGAACCGCAGCTGCAGCCACCCCGCGCCGACGAGGTTCGCGAGCAGGATGACGTTGAGCCCGAGCGAGGCGAGCTTGTTGGGGCTCGCCCCCCACTCGGCGATCCGCCCGATCATGGCGACGAGCACCATGATGTCGACGACCAGGGCGGCCACCACCATCAGCAGCTGGAGCCGGTCGAACCACGAGGGCGGTGCGAGCGGCTCGCGGGCCGACAGCGCGTAGAGCAGCAGGCCCACGACGACGACCAGCACGATGTCGAAGAGGATCAGCAGATCGCGCTGGCCGAACGCCTCCGAGGCGCCGCCGTCGACGAGGCTCCCCTGCAGGAGCCCGGCGACGATGAACGCGAGCAGCAGCAGCGTGAACAGCGGCGTGAAGAGCTTCGTCAGCACCGGAGCGATGTTCTCGATGACGCTCTGCTTGGCCTCGACGAGCCACGCCGCGACGACGACGGCTCCGGCGACGCCGCAGGGCACCATGAACTGCTCGACGAACCACTCGGCGTCCAGGCCGATCGCCGAGAACACCCCCATGGTCAGCGCCACGAGGACGCCGCCGCCCAGGGCGATGAGGGCGAGGTACACGAGCCACTCGCCGGTGAACCGGATGAAGTCCATGCGGGCGCGGCTCGATCTGACGCGCCCGTCGACGTAGGCGATGCCTGTCACGATCCACAACGCCACGGCCGCATGCGTCGCCGCCAGTACGAGCGTCGAGCCGTCGGGCGCGAAAGGGTAGACCGCCATCACGACGGCGGTGAGGACGAACGGCAGGCCGACCACGGCGACGGTCGCGGCGGATGCCCGGCGGCGCACCAGGAAATAGGCCGCGAGGAACGGCAGGACGAGCAGGGCCCCGAAGCGTGCGTAGAAGTCGCCGTCTTCTCCGAACCGGATGCCGAACACCGCCGGAATCTGGATCGCCAGCGCCGCGCCGACCGCCAGCCCGATGGCCAACGCAAGGCCCCCGCCGCTGCGGGCTGCGCGCGGCGCGTCCGGGAACATCAGCTGCTTCCAGAGCCGGTCGGAGTGCTCCCGCGCGAACTCCCGCGACAGGTCGTCGAGCCCGCCGAGGCGCTTCACGGCGACGAGGAACGCCTCATCCCCGTCGAGACCGGAGGCTTCGAGGCGGTCGATCTGACCGCGCAGGTGGTCTTCGAGTTCGTCGACATCGCGGCCGTCGATCGCCTCGGGGCGCGAGACGTACGCGCGCCACGCCGAGATCTGGTCTTCGATGCGGGGTTCGAGGTCGTCCGCCATGTCACGCACCTCCGAATGCGGGGGCACCGGCGAAGTCGGTGCCGCCGTCGCGATCCGACCACACTCGCTGCAACGCCCGGCTGACGACGGCCCATTGCTGCCGCTGCTCGGCGAACGCGGCGCGGCCGGTGGCGCTGAGGCGATAGTGCTTGCGCGGGCGACCGCTGGGGGAGGCGCCCCACGACGACTCGACGTGCCCGAGCCGCTCCAGCCGGTGCAGCAGCGGGTACAGCATGCCGTCGCTCCACTCCAGCTCGCCGCCCGACAGCTCGCCGACGCGCTGCAGGATGGCGTAGCCGTACGACTCGCCGTCGGCGAGGATGCCCAGCACCATCGGCGTCGCGGCCGCGGCCACGAGGTCTTTGCCGATCTTCACATCGTCCTCCATACGTAGAAGCCCTACGTACATAGAAGTACAAGTTATCTAGAACTGCAAGGTAAGTTCCATGACCGCGCGTGACGCCCCGTGACGCCGGCTCGCGGGCGGTGGGAATGCGTTCGCCTCCGGCGTGTTGGGATGGGGAGGGCGAACCGCCGCCCAGCCCCGACGAAGGACAGCATGACCCTCCCCACGAGCACCCCCGAGACCGTCACCGACGCCCGCTGGCACGCGGTGGCGTCCGAGCACGGCGTCGCCGCCCTGCGGTACACGCACTGGCTGGATGACGAGCCCCGCGCCTACGACGGCGCGCCGGGCCTCTGGCGCGCGGCGGACGACCGCGTGGTCGGCACGGCGCTGCGGGCGGACGCGGCGGACGCACCGCTCGACCAGGTCGTCCTGGCGCCGGGAGAGCACCTCGACGTCGGCCGGCTGCGGCTCAAGGCGATCAGCCGCGAGGGCGCGCCGGCGCTGCGGGTGTTCGACCCCGAGATCTCCGGCCGCACGCGGCTGCGCGGCATCCTGTCGTTCCCTCACGACGAGGCCTGGGCTCTCCCCGGTGTGTTCCGCCCGGCGCCCGAGGGGCAGATCAACGTCATCCGCAGCGTGGACGGCTACGAGCGCGAAGAGCCGGCCGTCGGCACGATCGCCCTCGAGGTCGGCGGCGCGCCGGTCGAACTCACGGTGACCGGCGACCCCCATTCGGGTCTCAGCGCCGTCATCGCGGATGCCACGAGCAACGTCGACGCGTACCGCTTCCGCTTCCTCGAGATCGACCCGCCGGCCGCCGACGGATCGGTGACCGTCGACTTCAACAACGCGTACCTGCCTCCCTGCGCGTTCAGCGACCACTACGTGTGCCCGTTGCCGCCGGCGAACAACCGTCTGGCCGTCCGGGTCGAGGCCGGGGAGCGCGCCACCGTCCTGGACTGAGCGCGTCTGCCTCGGGCGACGGTGAGGGGCCGGTCGCGCCGCGGGGACCGGTACGGGGACAATGGGACATCAGCCGGAGGGTGTCCGGCATGGCCCGATCCGAGGAGCCGACATGGCCCGTTCCCTCTCCGAGATCCGCGCGTCGTCCCGTGAGCGCGCGCGGCGTCGCGCCGCGCGCTCCGAGCTGAAGAACACCGCGTACGAGATCTTCATCGGCGCGCTGTCGATCCTGTCGATCGTCAACCTGGTGCTCGTCTACGCCATTGCGGGCGACGGCGCGGTGGAGCTCGTCCTGTCGGTCATGAACGCGCTGTTCAGCGCCATCTTCCTGGGCGACTTCATCTACCGGATCTCGACGGCGCCATCTGCCGGGCGTTACTTCTTCATCGGCTTCGGCTGGGCGGATCTGCTCGCCAGTCTGCCGTTCCCGCAGTTCAAGGTGCTCCGCGTCTTCCGGCTGCTGCGAGTCTTCCGGCTGCTGCGCGAGCTCGGCCCCCGGACGGTGTGGACCACCCTCATCCACGATCGTGCCAACAGTGCGCTGATGACCCTGCTGCTGATGGGCGTCCTCGTGCTGCAATTCGGCAGCATCACGATCCTGTACGTCGAGGAGGACGCGGACGGTGCCAACATCACGACGGCCTCGGACGCGCTCTGGTACACGATCGTCACGATCTCGACGGTCGGCTACGGCGACCAGTACCCGGTGACCAACGTCGGCCGGCTGATCGGCACGCTCATCATCGTCGTCGGTGTCGGCATCTTCGGCACCTTCACCGGCTACCTGGCGAACCTCTTCCTCGGGCCCGGCAAGGCTGCCGCCGAGCCGACGGAGACCGATTCTGCGCCCGCCGATCCGGGCGCCGCAACGGCCGAGGAGGCCACCGCCGGGGAGTCCGCCGCGAGCACCCCCGCGCAGCCTGCCGCGAGCACTTCCCGGCCGTCGATCGCCCGCCACGCGGCCAAGGGAGTGGCGGCCGGCGCGGTGGCGGGTGCCGTGAAGGCGGGAGTCTCGGCCGGCGCGGGCACGGTGGACGGCGGCGCCGATGGCGCCCCCGTCGTCGCCTCCGACGCGGAGGAGCCGGTCACCGCCGTCGACCCGGGGGAAACGGCCGAGCGGCTGCGCGTGCTGCTGGCACAGTCCGAGGAGGCGATGGCCGAGATGCGGCGGCTGCTCGCCGCGGCGACGCCGTAGCGCCACGTGGTGCGGCGGATGCGCGAGAGCGGCGTCAGGCCTCAGCAGAGCGGTGATCCTGCGGCCGGGTGGAATTGCGCACGATGAGATGCGTGGGCAGCGGGGTGTCTTCGGTGACGCTGTCGGGCTCCTCCACCGCGATCAGCACCTTCTGCATCATGAGTTCGCCGAGGCTCGCGAAGTCCTGACGCACGGTCGTGAGTGCCGGGTACAGGTAGCCCGCCTCGGGCACGTCGTCGAAGCCGACCACGCTGACGTCCTCGGGCACGCGGAGCCCGCGCTCGCGCAGCGCCGACAGCAGACCGATCGACATGTGGTCGTTGGATGCGAACACCGCCGTCCCGGGGTCGATCTCGAGGTCGGCACCCAGCCGGTAGCCGCTGGCCGCCGACCAATCGCCGTGCCTCGGCTCGACGACCTCGAGGCGGCGCGCCCCGAGTTCGTCGCGCCAGCCGCGGATGCGCTCGACGGCGTCCGGAGCGCGCTGGGGGCCGGCGAGGTGGAGGATGCGCGTATGGCCGAGTTCGGCCAGGTGGCGGACGGCCGATCGGGCGCCGCGGTACTGATCGATCGACACGATGAGGGGACTCCGGCGCGCGGTCGCCGCGGCGGCGACCACCGGGATGCTGAGATCGAGGCCCCGCACGACCTCGAGCACGCCGATGTCGACGACGATCAGCACGATCGCGTCGACCCGCTGGCGGAGCAGTGACTCGATCACCGCTCGCACGGCGGCGGGGTCGGGATCGAGCGCGCTCACCGTCTCGACGCTGTAGCGCTCGGCCCGGGCGGCGAAGTTGAAAGCGGTGGCCACTGACGTCGGGCCGTAGTCCGAGACGCCGGGCGCGACGAGCCCGATCGTGCGGGTGCGGCGCGTGACGAGGGCGCGGGCGGCGGGGGAGGGACTGTAGCGCAGCTGTGCGATCGCCTGCTCCACCCGCGCGCGGGTGGCCGGGCGGACGTTGGGCAGGTCGTTGAGCACCCGCGAGACCGTCTGGTGCGAGACGCCCGCGAGCCGGGCCACGTCGAAGATGTTCGCGGAGCGCGCCTGCTTCTCGTCGGTCACCGCGCTCCCTCCCCGTCGGCGTCGTCCGCCTGCGCGACGAGCGCCATGACGGATTCGACGGTGAGCGCGTCGGACGGCAGCGTGTCGACCACGCGGCCGCCGCGCAGGATGGCGACGCGCCCCGCGACGCGCAGCACCTCTTCCAGCTCGGCCGAGATGAAGACCACCGACAGGCCGTTGTCGGCGAGCTCGCCCACGAGGTTCTGGATCTCGACCTTGGCGCCGACGTCGATGCCGCGCGTCGGCTCGTCGAGGACGAGCACGCGCGGCGACAGCGCGAGCAGTCGCGCCAGCAGCACCTTCTGCTGGTTGCCGCCGGAGAGCGTGCCGGCGGGGCGGTCAGGATCGGCCGGCCGGATGTCGAGCGCCTCGATCCAGCTCATCGCCAGTTCGCGACGGCGCTGATCCCGCATGCGCCGGAAGATGCCCCGCTCGGCTTGCAGCGCGAGCGTGATGTTGTCCTGCACGCTCAGTTCGCTGATGATGCCCTCGGTGCGGCGGTTCTCCGACGAGTAGACGACGCCGAACGCGATCGCCTCGCGCGGGCTCCTCGCCTCCACGGGCCTGCCGCTGATGGTGATGATGCCGGCGTCGAGCCGGTCGGCGCCGGTGATCGCGCGCGCCAGCTCCGTCCGTCCCGAGCCGAGGAGCCCGGCGAGTCCGAGCACCTCGCCCTCGTGCAGGACGACGTCTGCATCGGCGATGCCCGGAGCGACCGTCACGCCCTCCGCGTGCAGAAGAGCGGATGCCGCCTCCGGCGCAGCCTCGACGCGATCGCGTGTGCCCAGATCCGAGGCGCTGCGTCCGAGCATCTTCTCGACGAGGTCGATGCGCAGCAGCTCGGTCGGCAGGTACTCGCCGACGAGCCGGCCGCCGCGGAGCACGGTGATGCGATCCGCGATCTCGTAGACCTGGTCGAGGAAGTGCGAGATGAAGATGATCGCGACGCCGCGCTCCTTGAGGTCGCGCATGACGCGGAAGAGCTCTGCCACCTCGTCGATGTCGAGGCTGGAGGTGGGCTCGTCCAGCACGAGCATCCGGACGTCGATCGAGATCGCCCGTGCGATGGCGACGAGCTGCTGGATCGCGAGCGAGTGGCTTCCGAGCATCGATGCCGGGTCGATCGCCAGGCCGAGCCCCGACAGCACCTCCGCGGCGCGCTCGCGCATGGCGGACCAGTGGATGGTGCCGAAGCGACGCGGTTCCCGGCCGAGGCAGATGTTCTCGGCCACGGTGAGATTCGGCAGCAGGTCGATCTCCTGGTAGACCGTGCTGATCCCGGCGCGCAGCGCGTCGGCCGGCGTTCCGAAGTGGACGGGGTGCCCGTCGAGCTCGATGCGTCCGCTGTCGAGCTGCAGCGCCCCGGTGAGCGCTTTGATGAGCGTCGACTTGCCCGCGCCGTTCTCTCCCATGAGCGAGTGCACCTCGCCGGGGAACACGCGGAAGCGCACGTCGTCGAGCGCGGTCTCCGCGCCGAACCTTACCGTCGCCCCGGTGAGTTCCATGAGCGGACGCCGCTCGTCCATCACGCCATTATGTCGTGAGACGCGAACGGGCCCGCTCATGGCACTCGGGTCATCGGCGACGGTCGGACCGGGTGACGATGAAGCGCTGCACGACGATGAAGACCAGCAGCAGTCCGCCGATGATGATGCGGGTCCACGACTGCTCCGCACCCATGAACGCGATGATCGTCTTGATGATGCCGTACACGAGCACGCCGATCATCGAGCCGATCACATAGCCCGATCCGCCCGTCAGGAGGGTGCCGCCGATGACGACCGCGGCGATCGCGTCCAGCTCGGTGCCGACGCCGTTGAGCGGATAGCCCGCGCCCGAGTAAGCAGTGAGGACGAGACCGGCGAGGCCGCCGCAGACGCCGCTGATCACATAGACGAGGATCTTCGTCCGGGCGACGGGCAGGCCCATCAGCCGCGCCGACTGCTCGTTGCCGCCGATCGCGTAGATCGTGCGGCCGAACCGCGTCCACTGCGTGACGAAGACGCCGATCGCGACGATGAGGAGGGCGAGGATGCCGGTGGGCGTGAGGTACCAGTCGCCCACCGTGAGCCGCGTCCGCTGCAGCCACAGCACCGCGGGATCCTCCACGCGGATGGACGACAGGCTCACCACGAACGCCAGGCCGCGCGCGAGGAACAGGCCCGCCAGCGAGGCGATGAACGGCTGCACGTCGAAGTAATGCACGAGCACCCCGATCAGCAGCCCGATCGCTGCGCCGCCGAGCAGCATCAGCGGGATCGCCACGATCGCGGGAAGGCCCTCCGCCAGGAGCTTCGCGCACAGGATGCCGGTGAACGCCATCACCGACCCGACGGACAGGTCGATGCCGCCCGTCAGGATCACGAACGTCAGGCCGACGGCGAGGATCAGCAGGTAGGCGTTGTTCAGCAGCAGCGCCGACAGGTTGCGAGGCGTGATGAAGTTGCCGAACGCGAACTGCGCGCCCACGAGCAGCACGATCAGGATCACGATGGCCGCGAACATGGGCATGAGCGACGAATGGCGGCTCATGAAGGTGGCGTAGCGGGTGCCGGGCGTCGGGCGCCCGGCCTCGGTCTGGGTCGTCGTGGTCATCGGACCGCCTCCGCTTTCGTCGGCTCCGTCGTCGTTGAAGGTGTGGGTGCGGGCGTGTCCGGGCCGCCCCCGCGCGAGGCGCGCGAGGCGATGAGCCCTCGCGCCCATCGGTGCAGCCGCGGCGACTGGACCAGGACGACCAGGACCACGACCGCGGCGAAGAAGACGGGCGCCTGGGCGGAAGGGACGCCGAGGAACAGGATGGTGGACTCGAGCGTCTGGATCGTCAGGACGCCGACGACCGTTCCGGCGATCGTGAACTTGCCTCCCATGAGCGAGGTGCCGCCGAGCACGACGGCGAGGATCGCGTAGAGCTCGATGTACAGCCCCGCGGCGTTCGCGTCGGCCGCCATGATGTTCGAGCTGTAGAGGACGCCCGCCATGCCGGCCAGCACGCCGCTCGCGGCGTAGGCGCCGAAGACGATGCCGCGGGCGCGAACGCCCGCCAGGCGGCTCGCCGCGGGGTTGATGCCGACGGACTCCGTCAGGACGCCGAGTGCGGTGCGTCGCTCCAGCAGCGCGATGACCGCGATCGCCGCGATGGAGATGAAGAGGGCGAACGGCAGGCCGATGACGTACCCGGTCGCGATGAACTTGTAGGGCGCGCTGGTGACGGTCGTGATGAACCCGTCGGTGATCAGCAGGGCGACGCCGCGGCCCGCGAGCATCAGCACGAGGGTCGCGATGATCGGCTGGATGCCCAGCACCGCGATGAGGAAGCCGTTCCACACGCCGAGGACCAGGGCGACGAGGATGCCGACCAGGAGCGCGACGGCGACGGTGGCACCGCTGCCGGGGTCGCCGGAGGTGTCGATGATCGTGAGCGCCACGGCGCCCGAGACGGCCATGATCGCGCCGACCGAGAGATCGATGCCCCGGGTGGCGATGACGATCGTCATGCCGAGGGCCACGAGCATGAGCGGGGCGCTGTTGCGGAGGATGTCGATCAGCGCCCCGTAGAGCTCGCCGTCGCGGACGGTGATGCTGATGAACTGCGGCCGCGCGATCGTGTTGACCACGATCAGTGCGAGCAGGGCCGCGACCGGCCAGAACAGCCGATGTGTGACGAGCTTCTTCACGCTGCGCTCCCCTCGCCCTCGTTGGCGATGTAGTCGATGAGCAGATCGAGGTCGACGGTGCTGGAGTCCAGCTCGCCGATGCGGCGTCGGTCGCGCATGACGACGACTCGCTGTGCCAATCGAAGCACTTCTTCGAGCTCCGATGAGATGAAGATGACCGACAGCCCCTGCGCCGAGAGCTCGGCGACCTTGCGCTGGATGTCGGCCTTCGCCCCGACGTCGATGCCGCGGGTGGGCTCGTCGAGGATGATCAGCTGCGGTGCGGTCGCCAGCCACCGGGCCAGCAGCACCTTCTGCTGGTTGCCGCCCGACAGATTGCGCACGAGCATGTCGGGGTCTGCCGGGCGCACGCCGAGCGCCGTGATGTACTCCGAGACCACCTGATCGCGCTCCGCGCGGCGCATCGGCCGCATCCATCCGCGCTTGGCCTGGATGCCGAGCACGATGTTCTCGGCGACGGTCAGGTCGGCGATGATGCCTTCGGCACGGCGGTCCTCGGAGGAGAACGCGATGCGGTGGTCGATCGCGTGCCGGGGCGACGTCAGGCGTGCCGGTCGACCGTCGATCTCGACGGTGCCCGAGTCGGCCTTGTCCGCGCCGTACAGCAATCGCACGAGCTCGGTGCGGCCGGAGCCGAGGAGCCCGGCCAGCCCGACGACCTCGCCCTCGTAGATGTCGAGGTCGGCGGGCTCCAGCATCCCTCTCCGTCCGAGTCCGGTGGCGCGCAGCACGGGGGTCGCCGTCCGGTCGATGACGCGATCGGCGGTGCGGGAGATCGCGGCGAGCTCGTCGAGCTCGCGCCCGATCATCTGGCTCACGAGACTGTCGCGAGGCAGATCGGCCGCGACATGCTCGCCGACGAGCCGGCCGTTGCGCAGCACGGTGATGCGGTCGGAGATCTCGTACACCTGGTCGAGGAAGTGGCTGACGAAGAGGATCGCGACGCCGTGATCGCGGAGTTCCCGGATCACCGCGAACAGGCGTTCGACCTCGCCGCGGTCGAGGCTGGAGGTGGGCTCGTCGAGGATGAGCACCTTGGCGTCCAGCACCATGGCGCGGCTGATCGCGACGAGCTGCTGGATCGCGATGGAATGGCTCGAGAGGATCGAGCGGGTGTCGATGGTGAGGCCGAGGCCCGCGAGGTGCTCGGCGGCGAGCCGGTGCACCGCCTTCCAGTCGATGCCCGCACGGCCACGCGGCTCGTGCCCGAGCATCACGTTCTCGCCGACCGAGAGGTTGGCGCAGAGGTTGACCTCCTGGTAGACGGTGGAGATCCCTGCTGCCTGCGCATCCGCCGTTGCGGCGAACACGCGCTCCTCGCCGTCGACCGCGATCGTGCCGCCGTCGATCTGGTACACGCCGGTCAGCGCCTTGATGAGGGTCGACTTGCCGGCGCCGTTCTCGCCCATGAGCGAGTGCACCTCGCCGCGGCGCAGCGTGAAGTCGACCTGATCGAGGGCGAGGACGCCCGGGAAGCTGATGGTGATGCCCCGCATCGCGACGGCGGGGATGTCTTCGTTGACGGTCATGCGCATCCGTGTCTCTGTCTCGTCCGGACTTTGGTGTCGAGCCCGGCGTCCGACGGGAATCGGCCTCAGCCGATCCCCGCCGGACCCGGAACGGGGATCAGTACGCGCGGGAGTCGAGAACCTCGGCGGCCTGCTCCTGCGTGAAGGACTGGTCCTCGACGTAGTTCGCCTTCTCGACGTCCTTGTCGGCGAGCACGTCGGTCACGAGACCGGCGGCCAGCTCGCCGAGCAGCGGGTTGCACTCCACGATGAAGTTGATCTTGCCGTCGACGAGCGCCTGCATGCCGTCATGCACCGCGTCGATCGAGATGATCTTGATGTCCTCGCCGGGCATGCCGCCGGCCGCCTCGATCGCCTCGATGGCGCCCAGCGCCATGTCGTCGTTGTGCGCATAGAGCAGATCGATGCCGTCCAGGCCGTACTTCTGGAGGAAACCCTCCATGACCGTCTTGCCGCCGTCGCGCGTGAAGTCCCCCGTCTGCGAGTCGATCGTCTCGATCGCGGTGCCGTCGATCGCCTCGTTGAAGCCCTCGGCGCGGTCGTTGGCGGGCGCCGAACCCGTGGTGCCCTCGAGGACGACCATTTTCGTCGGGGTGTCGCCGAAGTTCTCGGCCGCCCACTCGCCGGCGGTCACGCCCTCCTTCTTGAAGTCGAGGCCGACCCAGCTGGCGTACAGATCATCGGACGAGGTGACCGTGCGGTCCTCGAGGATGACCGGGATGCCGGCATCCGATGCCTCCTGGAGCACGTCGTCCCACCCGTCCTCCACGATCGGGGCGATGACGATCGCGTCGACGCCCCGGCTGATGAAGTCGCGGACCGCCCCGATCTGCGCCGCCGGATCGTTGTCGGCGGCGTTGAAGACGAGCTCGAAGCCGTTCTCCTCGGAGAACGCGTCCTTCATCGACTCGGTGTTGGCGCTGCGCCATCCCGACTCGGAACCGGTCTGCGCGAAGCCGACCGTCACGAGCTCGTCGCCCCCGTCGCCGCCTGCGCCGGCTCCCGTGTTCGAGCTCGCGCAGCCTGTGGCCACCAGTGCCAACGCTCCCAGAAGCGCTGCACCGGTGAGAATCCTGTTCTTCATTCCCAAAACCTCCTCGTTCGGGTCCGGCGTCGACGCCGGTATCACTGTGCCCCGGGCCGCACTCGTGCCGCCCGTCCGCCTGAATGTTAGCCTTCACATTCCGGGGTCGCGCAAGATGTGAGCGATAACATTTGCGTAACGCGGAGAGGTCACGGCCACTCGAAGGCCCGTAATTCCGGTCATTCAGGCCCGAAGTGAGGGATCACATTGGCCAGCGGCGGAAGGCCCGCTGTGCCGCCGCTGCCGTCCCCGTGGATGAGCGCGTTCACAACCGATCCGCGAGGGGCGCCCAGGCTCAGTGGCGTGAAGCGACCGCGTTCCAGACGCCGGCACCGAGCACGACGGCGGCGGCGACGAGCGGCGCGACCAGCGCGGCCGTCGCCCCTGAGCCGTCGGCCACCAGGCCCGTGACGGCGGATGCGGCGGACTGGCCGACGACGACGGCCGAGCCCAGCATCGTCATGACCGTCGCCGATCGCCCGCGCGGGCTGAAGGCGGCCGCCAGGCTGTACTGGGTCACGAGCGTCGGGCCGATGCCCACGCCGATCGCGAGAAGGCAGACCGCCATCGCCCCGACGGTGCCGACGAACGGGAGCGACACGGCCCCGGCGACGAGGATCGACGCGAACGTCAGCCACCGCGCGCGCAGGGTGAAGCGCGACGGGAACAGCGCGACGCCGAGCGCGAGCGCGGCGGATCCGATTCCCATCGCGCCGTAGACGAGGCCGGCCTGCTCGGGCACGCCGCGCTCGGCCATGAAGGCCGTGAGCGAGGTCAGCATCGCGCCGAAGAACAGGCCCATGCCGAGCGCGCCGACGACCGGCGCGAACACGCGCGCGCGGAAGAGTTCCCGCACCGGCGCCTGTGCGGGACGGACGCCTCCCGCGGAGGGTGCCGCCTTCGCCGCGGTCGGGTGCAGGGCGAACGCGGTCACGAAGACGAGGCCCAGCACGGCGGCGCCGATCACCGGTGCCGCCGGGTTGAGTGTCGTGGCCAGCAGGCCGACGATGACCGGTCCGAAGACGAACACGATCTCGTCCGCCGCCGACTCGTACGCCATGGCGCCGTTCACGACCGGGGTGCGACGCTCCGTCGGGTATGCGCGTCCGATGATGCCGACGAGGCGGCTCCGGGAGAGCGGTGCGACCTGGGGCATCGATGCGCCGATGAAGAACGCGACGGCGAGCAGGGCGGCATCCGGCACGGGGGCGAAGGCCAGCCAGGCGAACGTCGCGAGCATGACGCTGTTCGTCGCGCCGGCGATCAGCAGCACGCGCCGCTGGCCGAAGCGGTCGGCCGCGGCACCCAGGAGGGGCCCGACGAGGGCGGTGCCGAGTCCTGTCATCGCGCTCGTCACTCCGCCGAGGGCGAGCGATCCTCGTGCCGATACGACCAGGGTCAGGATGCCGACCACCATCATCGCGAACGGCAGGCGCGCGATGAGCGCGATGGGGAAGTACGCGTAGCCGGCCTCGCGAATGAGGCTCGGGCGCCGGACGGTCTGCGCAGGGCGCTGTCGCGTGCCGGTGAGGGTCGTGTGCATCGTGGTTCGGGGCTTTCCGGCCGCACAAGGCGGCATTGCGTGCCGCCTTGTCCGCAGCCAAGAGCGCCGCAGGCAGGTAGATGCACATCGAGGATGGCCCGGCCAGTCTACCGGCGCCACCTGGGCGGGGCCTGGCTGCAGGAGTCGGAGGGTGTCTCAGAGCACGGCGCCGACCATCGCCTCGCCGAGCGGGGTGCGGCGGTGCAGCACGCGCGCACCCTCTCGTGTGCTCGCCAGGAGGCCGGCATCGCGCAGCACGGTGAGGTGGTGCGACGCGGTCGAGATCGCGAGGGCGGTGTCGACCGCCACCTGGGAGGTCGTCCTCGGCTCATGGGCGTCGAGCAGGATGCGGGCGCGCGCCGGTCCCAGCAACGCGCCGAGGGCCGACGTCACGTCAGTGGCGTCTCGCGCCCAGGTCGCCGTCACTCCCTGCGCCGGATAGAACAGGGTCGGCTGCGCCGGCGGCTCGGTGAGCACGAAGCATCCTGTCGTGCCCATCACCGACGGCACCAGCACCAGTCCGCTGCCGCGGCAGTCGACGACCTCGCTCCAGATCCGCATCGTGACGCGAACCGCGCCGTCGGTCCACGCCACCCGGTCGTGCAGGGTCTCGATCATGGCTCCGATGCCGCTCTCGGCGATGCGCCGCGACCGCACCGCGATGTCGGCGCGGAGCAGCCGCTCCAGCTGCGTCCACACCGGCGCGACACCGGCGTTCCAGACCGACAGCCACGCCCCCGCGATCATGGCGCGAGCGCGGTCCGGCCGATCGAGCATGCGCTGGACGGCGGCCCGACGGGCGCCCTCGGTGCGCGCCAGCACCTTGGTCATGTCGACGCGGAAGCGCTCCTCGTCGATGTCGCGCAGCCGCTCTGCCTCCGCCTCGGGCGTGAGCTCCCACGTCGGAGTGGTCGTGAAGAAGTCGGGGAAGTAGCCCTCGTCGCGGATCAGCAGCGCGAGCACCTCGAAGTCCTCACGGGGGATGGCGCTGCGGGTGGCGCGCATCCATCCCCACTGCAGGGGGTACTCATCGGGTCGCAGCAGGGCGCGTACCGCGTGACACAGCTCATGGCCGGGCGAGACGCCGAACCGGATCGCGGTCAGGTCGTCCGGCGCGAGCTGGAAGTCGACGAACTTTCGATCCACATCGAAACTATAGGGCGGCTGATCGGCGACGAGGAGGCTGAAGTCACACCACCAGCACGCGGACGGAGCACCTCATGACCACCACTATTCCGGCCATCGTCCCCGCGGCCGACCTCGTCGTCGGCACCGGGCGCCTGCGCCGATTCATCGGCGTCGAGCACGGGGCGGCCGTCTCGTACTTCTTCGTCGACAACGAGCCGGGGCAAGGCCCCGACATCCATCGCCACCCCTACGCCGAGACCTGGGTGCTGCTCGAGGGCGAGGCGCGCATCACGATCGACGGCGAGACGCTGGATGCCGTCGCCGGCGACACCGCGACGGCCCCCGCCGGCGCGTGGCACGGCTTCAAGAACTCGGGAAGCGGACGGCTCCGCGTGCTGTGCATCCACGCCTCGGACCGCATCATCCAGGAGTGGCAGGACGAGCCCGGGGTTCTCGACATCCCCACCACCGACTGATTGGATCGCGAATATGACATTCCAGGCATACCTCGACAACATCGAGGAGAAGACCGGCCTCACGCCGCGTCAGTTCATCGACCTGGCGCACGAGAAGGGCTTCGACGAGAGCACGAAGTCCGCGCCGATCGTCGAGTGGCTCGCCGCCGACTACGGCCTCGGCCGCGGCCACGCGATGGCGCTGGTCCACGTCATCACCAAGGGTCCGCAGATCAGCGACAAGCACGTCGGCACGGGCACAGCTCACTCGGATCCGTCGAACATGCTGTGGCTCGACGGCAAGGCGACGAACCCCGACCCCTGACTCCGGCGACCCCTGACTCAGGTGGCGACGGGGATCCACACGCGCATCGTGGAGGGTCCCCGCTCCGCCCACTCGTGGTACGGAACGAGGGGGACGGAGACGGATGCTGCGTCCCTGGCGGCCGCGACGCCGCCGGCGTACGGCCATGCCGTCGCCGAGTCGTCTCCGCCGACGGACATCACGTCGATCCAGACGCGCCCGTCGCGCTCGGAGGGTCTCGCGCCCGGAGCAAGGACGACGTCGGCGACGTCGGTCGCACCCGCTGTGGCGAGATCGACGGACTCGAGCGCGTAGACCTCGGGGCCCCGCTCGATCGCGACACACCCGCGGATCGCGTCGATGCGTGAGTCGGGGCTGCTGATGCGGGGCGTCATCGGCAGGTCGAGTTCGACGGTGTCGCCGGCGCGAAACGCTCGGCGGATCTCCACGCGTCCCGGTTCCGCCTCGCGCTCCTCGGCCCGACTGCCGCCCGCAGGAGTGAGCCGGAGGCGGGCGCCGTGTGCCCACGAGGGCACGCGCAGCGTGAGGGTCCACGGCTCGTCGGGCGCGGCATCCCCCCGCGAGGTCACACGGATGCGCCCCGACGCCGGGTAGTCCGTCTCGACGTCGAACGCGACGATCCGGCCGTCCGGCAGCGTCGTGTCCACGCTCGCCGGCGCGTACTGGTGCAGCTGCACGCCGTCGTCGTCGGATGTCGCGAGGTACGCGTCGAGACTCGCGAGCGTCCGCGCGACGTTTGGCGGGCAGCACGACACCTCGAACCAGGGGGCGCGCAGCGACGACGAGGCGCGGGGCGAGGTGGCATCCTCGTCCGCCGGTACGCCGGGCACACGCTGGTGCAGCGTGTTGGCGTAGAAGAACGAGCGGCCGTCGGGGGCGGGAGAGGTGGCGACGACGTTGTAGAGAGTGCGCTCGATGAGGTCCGCGTGGCGAGGATCCCCGCCCGCCAGCAGCAGGCGCCACGAGAACATGACCGAGCCGACGCCGGCGCAGGTCTCGGAGTAGGCGCGGTCGGCCGGCAGCTCCCAGTCCTCGCCGAACGCCTCGTCCTGGTGGTGCGAACCCTGGCCGCCCGTGATGTAGGTCCGGCGGGCGACGGTGCGGTCCCACTGCCCGCGGAGAGCGTCGAGCAGCTCGTCGTCGCCGGTGTCGACGGCGACGTCGGCCGCCCCCGCCGCCAGGTAGTTCGCGCGCACCGCGTGGCCGCGCAGGGCGGTCGCCTCGCGCACCGGCACGTCGTCCTGGAAGTAGCTGCGCCCCCATTCGATGTCGCCGAGCGTGCCCCGGCCGTGGCGCTCGACGAAGACGCGCGCCTGCTCGAGATAGCGCGGCTCGCCGGTCGCCCGCGCGAGCTCGGCGAGCCCCACCTCGACCTCGGCGTGGCCGCAGATCCCGTCGCGCGCGCCGGCCCCGAACTCCGCGCACACCAGGTCGGCGGCGCGCACCGCGATGGCGAGCAGCCCGTCGTCCGCGCCCGGACGCGTGCGCTCCCGGGCCACCGCCGCCTGGAAGAGGTGGCCGAGGCAGTAGAGCTCGTGCCCCCACTCCAGATGGGACCACCGTGCCCCCTGGCCCTCGCGGCCGAAGTGGGTGTTGAGGTACCCGTCCGCTTCCTGGGCTGCGGCGACACGGTCGACGACGGCGCGGAACCGCGCTTCCAGGTCGACGTCGTCGGTCCGGCCGATCTCCCAGGCGAGCGCCTCGAGGTACTTGTACACCTCGGAGTCCGAGAACTCACGGCCGCGGCGTCCCTCGGGCAGGGTGCCGGCGGCGGCGCGGTCGAAGTTGCCCAGCCAGCCCTCGGACTCCAGGCGGCTCTCGATGTGCGCGAGCGTGTTGCGGCCGTTGACGGCCTGCCGCTCGCCCCAGAAGCCGCCGGTGATGCGGACCTCCTGCTGACCGAGGGGGCGGAGGCGGCCGTGCGCCGGTGCGACGGGCGCCTGGGGCGCGGTGGTGGTCTGCATGGTCATCCCTTGAACGCTCCTGACATGAATCCCCGGACGTAGTGGCGCTGCAGCACGAGGAACAGCACGATGCAGGGCAGGGCCAGCACGACCACCCCCGCCTCTGTCGCCCCGTAATCGATGACGCCCTGCACCTGCACGCGGAGGTTCGACACGGCCAGCGGCAGCGTCATCCGGTTCGTGTCGGTGATGAGGATCAGCGGCGCCATGAAGTCGTTCCAGGCCGCGAGGAAGGCGAACATGCCGACGGTGATGAGCCCGGGCTTGACCGCCGGCAGCAGCACGAGCCGGAGCGCTCCGAAGGTGGTCGCGCCGTCCACCAGGGCCGCCTCGTCCAGCTCGCGCGGGACGGACTCGAACGAGATCCGCATCATGAACATCGAGAACGGCAGCTGGAACATCGTGAGCACGATGGCGACGCCGACCAGGGAGTTGCTGAGGCCCACGGCGTTGAGGATCACGTAGAGCGGGATGAGCAGCGTCGTGTACGGCACCATCAGGATCGCGAGCACCGTGAGGAAGAGCAGGTTCTTGCCCGGGAACGAGAACCGTGCGAAGGCGTAGCCGCCGAGGGTGGAGACGACCAGGGTCAGCAGCACCGTCAGCAGGGCGACGAACGTCGAGTTGCCGAGGTACACCCAGATGCCCGCCTGGTAGTTGGCGAGCGCGGCGTAGTTGCCGAGCCCCCAGCCTTCCGGCTGACTGGTGCCGGCCCGCGGGGCTACCGACGACACGGCGGTCCAGATGAGCGGGTAGAGGAACATGATCGCAAGTGCCGTGGTCAGCACGGCGTGCGGGATGCCGAGCACGATGCGTGCCGCAGGGGAGCGCCGCGCGCGGCGGCGGGAGGGCTGCACCTCGATGAGGCGGGTCGAGGACGGGAGGGTCTGTGCGGACATGGCGGCTCTCAGTCCTCGTCGGTGCGGCGGAACGCGCGCAGCTGGAACATGTTGATGACGATGAGCGCGAGCAGCACGATCACCGACAGCGCGGCGGCGATGCCGAGGTTGTTCTGGCCTTGGAAGGCGACGTTGTAGATCAGCTGGACGATGGTCATGGTGCTGTTGTCGGGCCCGCCCTTGGTGAGGATGTAGAACTGCTCGAACGCCAGCAGCGAGCCGGTGACGCACAGCACGATGGTGAGCGCGAACGTCGGCCGCAGCAGCGGAAGCGTGATGCCACGGAAGGTCTGCCACGCCGAGGCGCCGTCGATGCGCGCGGCCTCGTAGACGTCGTCGGGGATGGCCTGCAGGCCCACCAGCATGAGCAGCATGTAGAAGCCGGCATATCGCCACACGATGAGGAACACCGTCGACCACAGCGCGCCCTCGGGGGTGCCGAGGAACGTGAAGCCCCACGACTGCATGAGGTCGGCGAACGGGCCGGCGTACGGCGAGTAGAGCACGTAGAAGAGGAGGGATGCCGAGGCCAGGCCCAGCGCGCTGGGCACGAGGAACGACGTGCGCAGCAGCGACTTCCACCGGGTGGACTCCTGCACCAGCATCGCGAGCCCGAGGCCCAGGCCGATGAGGAGGATCGTCGTGATCACCGTGTACTTCAGGGTGAACCAGATCGCGTCCCAGAACAGGCGGTGGTCGACGGCGTCGATGTAGTTCTCGGGGAGGTTCCAGCCCTGGTTGCCCGACAGCAGCGGCCAGTCGGACGCCGACATCTGCAGCACGAGCAGCAGGGGCAGCAGGAACACGAACACCACGAACAGCGTGGTCGGCGATGCGTAGAGCCAGCCGCGCAGCGCCTCGCGCCGGGCGCGCGAAGAGCGGTGCGGCGGCGGGGAGGGGAGGGTCGGTGGACTGGTCGGGGGGCTCAGCGTCTCGGCGGACATGGCGTTCGTTCTCCGGGGATGGGGGCGGTGGCCCGGTCGCCCGGGCCACCGCCGCGGGTCACTGCGCGAGGATCTCGGTGATGGCGTCGTTGTCGGTATCGACCGTGTCGGTGCCTTCGAGCACGGCGTTGCGCACGAGCGTCAGCCAGGGGCTGCCGGGTGCGTTGAACGCCTGCTGGAAGTTCAGCGCCACGGGCGTGTCGCCCTGCGAGGCCACCTCGTTGATGGTCACGAGCCGCGGGTCCTTCGCGGCGTACTCGTTGTCGGCGAAGTCCGCGCGCGAGACGACGTCGTTGTCCTTCGCGAGGACGTCCACCTGGGCATCCTCCGACATCAGCCACGTGAGGAAGTTCCAGGCCTGGGCGGCCTTCTTGGAGTCCTTCGAGATGCCGATGCCGTCGCCGCCGACGAACGTCGACGCGCCGCCGTCGACGCCCGGGATGCCGGCGACACCCGCGTCGAACGGGGTCGACGACAGCAGCGTCGCCGGGTAGAACATCAGGCCCACGTTGCCTTCGGTGAAGCCCGCGGTCCAGGTCGGACCGGCTTCGTCCTGGGAGCTGGGCAGAACCGCGCCCGCCTCCCACAGATCGCGCCAGGTGTCGTAGACCTCCTTGGCGGCGTCGTTGGCGAGGAGCGACTCGTGACCGTCGTCGCTCAGCACCTCTTCGCCGGACGCCCAGATGCTCGGGAACCACGTGAAGACGAGGCATCCGCCGCAGTTCAAGCCGGTCGCCGTGCCGTACACGCCGTCCTTGCCGAGCGCCTGGATCTTCTTGGCCGCATCGGCGTACTCCGCCATGGTGGCGGGTGCCTTCTCGGGATCGAGTCCCGCCTCTTCGAACAGCTCCTTGTTCCAGAACAGCATCGACAGGTCGAGCACGAACGGCAGCACGTGCTCCTTGCCGTCGGCATCCGTCCCCGCCGAGAGGTGGCCCTGATTGATCTGGTCCTTGTAGTCGAGGCCGTCGATCTGGGCGCTGATGTCCTGGAACAGGCCCTGTTCGACCCAGTTCGGCACGTAGACGATGTCAGCGGCGAAGAGGTCGGGCAGCCCGCCCGAACCGGCAGCGGCGCCGACCTTCGCGACGTAGTCGTCGTTGGGCACGACCGTCAGCTCGACCTGGTTCTCGTGCGACGCGTTGTAGGCGTCGACCAGCAGGTTCGCCTGCTTCTCGAGGGGCGCGCGGGTCCAGAGGGTGAGGGTCGTCCCGTCGTCCGTCCCCTCGGCCGGGATGTCCTCGGCAGGTGTCGCCGCGCCACCGCCGGCGCAGCCGGCGAGGCCCACGAGGGCGCCTGAGAGGAGGAGCGCGGTCGCCGCGCGCCAGCCGGCGGCGCGACGTCGGGTGTTGGTCATTGCAGTCTCCTTGGCTCGTCTTCGAGCGTGCGCAGGCGGGATCGCCGCGCCGCTGCCGTGATGGATCTCGAAAACATCGAAATCGCTTTCGGCACGGTATCGTGAGAGTTCGCGAGCGGTCAAGACGTTACTTCGATAACGTTTCCGCAACGAGGAGGGGTGATGGCGGCCAATGAGTCCGGGGGACGCAGCGCGACGCTGAGCGATGTCGCACGGCGTTCGGGAGTGTCGATCGCGACAGCGTCGAAGGCGCTCAACGGCCGGGAGGACGTCGCGCCGGCGACCCGGCGGCGGGTGATGGATGCCGCCGAAGAGCTTTCGTTCACGCCCAACGCCATGGCGCGCGGCCTTCTCGCCGGGCGCACCGGCACCGTGGGACTGCTCACGAGCGACCTCGAGGGGCGCTTCATGATCCCGATCCTGATGGGTGCCGAGGATGCCTTCGGCGCCGGGCAGGTCAACGTGTTCCTCTGCGACGCGCGCGGCGATGCCATCCGCGAGCAGCACCACCTCAAGGCGCTGCTGAGCCGGCGAGTCGACGGCATCATCGTCGTCGGCCGGCAGACCGATCCCCGGCCCTCGCTCGGTCAAGAGATCCCGGTGCCGGTCGTGTACGCGTACGCGCCCTCCGACGATCCGCGCGACCTCTCACTCACGCCCGACAACTACGCCGGCGGCCGGCTCGCCGTCGAGCACCTCATCGCCTGCGGCCGCACCCGCATCGCCCACATCACCGGCGACCCCGCCTACGCCGCCGCACAGGACCGCATCGCGGGGGCTCGGGCGGCGCTCGACGCAGCCGGGCTCGAGCTCGTGGGCGACCCGATGTTCTCGGAATGGACCGAGCACTGGGGACGGGATGCCGCCGCCATGCTGCTCGAGCGGCACCCCGATGTCGACGCGATCTTCTGCGGGTCCGACCAGCTCGCCCGCGGTGCCCTCGACACCGCCCGCGATCTCGGTCGTCGCGTGCCGGAGGACCTCGCCGTCATCGGCTACGACAACTGGGAGGTGCTGTCGACGAACTCGCGGCCCGCGCTGACCAGCATCGACGCCAACCTCCAGCAGCTGGGTCGCCAGGCGGCGCAGCGGGTGTTCGACGCGATCGACGGGGTCGACATCGGCGAGGGCACCCACCACCTGCCGGTGCGCCTCATCATCCGCGGCTCGACGATCCCGCGGCGCTGACGCGACAGCCCCAGCCGCGGTGCAGCGGCGCCGACGCGGAATCTACTCGCGTCCGCGACGGCGCCACCACGGGCTCCGACGCCGGGACGCGGCATCCGCGTCCGCCTGCGCCTGCGCGGCGATGCGGGCGCTGCGGCGCTCCTGCCACGCCGTCACTTCGGCGTCGATGTCGCGAGTAGGGGTCACGACCGGCGGGCCGCCCTGCAGCTGCCGTCGGGCGTCGACGACGCGGCGGTTGAAGTCCTCGAGCGCCTCACGCACGTCGGCCTCGCGGGACAGCGCATCGAGCGTGCCCTCGAGCTCGGCGCTCTCGACCCGGAGCCGGAGGGCCGGCGGGCCGAGCCCGGTGAGCTGCTCGCTCTCGATCTTGCGCCGGATCCACCAGTCCGGGTCATGCGTCTCGCCGAGGCCGGGGATCGGCTTCCCTGCGCCCGGCAGGTCGTCGAACTCGCCGCGCCGGATCGCCTGCTGGATCGCGTTCTCGACGACGGCCGCACGCTCGGCGGCCGAGAAGCCCCGTGCCGGCGGGGCGGCGGCGTCCGCGGCATCCTCTTCGTCCGATGACAAGCCCTGCTCGCGCTGCCACTTCTCGAAGCGGTAGCGCTCGGCGGCTTCGCGCGGCCCCTCGGTCATGACGCCGGGATGTGATCCCGCCACGAATGCTGCGGGTCGTATCCGAGCACGCGCCGGGCCTTGTCGATCGAGAGCAGGGTGTCGTGCTCGCCGAACGCGCGGGTCTCGACGCCGGGGAAGACCTCGGCGACGAGTTCGGCGTTGGGCCGCGCCATCACGGTGTCGGCGGCGGCGATGATGTACGTCTCGAATCCGGGAGGGGCGACCTCCAGGGCCCGCTCCACCGCCTGGGCGCCGTCGCGGGCGTCGATGTAGCCCCACAGGTTCCACTTGCGCAGCGTCGCGTCGGCGTCGTACGACGGGAACGCCTCGTAGTCCTCGGGCACCATCACGTTCGAGAAACGCAGGCCGGTGATCGACAGCTCGGGGTGCCACCGCACCAGCTCGACCGCCATGCGCTCCTCGAGCGTCTTGACCAGCGAGTACACCGACTCGGGCCGGGGCGGGTACTCCTCGTCGACGGGGATGTACGGCGGCGGCACGTCGAACGGCAGACCCAGCACGGTCTCGCTCGACGCGTAGACGATCTTGCGGATCCCGAGGCGCACCGCCGCCCAGAACACGTTGAACGTCGCGTTCATGTTGTTGTGGAACGTCGCCACGTCGGAGCGGATGCCGGGGGCCGGGATCGCGCCGAGATGCACGACGGCGTCGAACCCGTCGTGGCGATCGTTGACGGCGGTCAGGGCGTCGACGACCTGTCCGTAGTCGGTCAGGTCGACCTGGACGAAGCCGGGGCCGCGTGCCCCGACGACATCGAGACCGATGACGTCATGGCCGGCCGCGCGCAGTTCGCGGGCGACGACGGTGCCGAGCTTTCCGGACGAACCGGTGAGGGCGATGCGCATGACTCCAGCCTGCCATTTCGGCGGGGTCCGGGGCCTGTTCGCGTGCGAAAAGTCGGGGCGGTGACGACGACACGCCGGTGAGGGATGCTGCGGCCCGGCGTGTCGCGTGACGCGCCCTGCTTTTCGCGGGGCGGCGCCGGTGTGGGGGAGTTCAGTGGGCGGTGGCTGCGTCAGGGGTCGCCGCGGTCGTGCCGCTGAGCCGGCGGAGCCGCTCGCGCGCGAAATCCTGCGCCCGCGGGCCCTCCTCGAGCGCTTTCGCCGACACCGCCAGCACGATCCGCGTGAGGGTCACGACGGGAAGCGGCGACCGGCGCAGTCCGAGCAGGCGCCGGTAGTCGCGCGGCAGGCTGGCGACGGCCGCCGCGAACAGCACCCGGTAGGCGAGGCGCATCATGCCGGTGAAGGGCGCGGAGCGGAGGAACCGCACCACGTCGTCCACGCGCTCGTCGCGGCGGAGCTCGCCGCGCGCGAGGAACCCGTCCATCCGTGCGCGCAGCTCGGCCTCCGTCAGCGGCGGGTCCTCCAGCCGCATGAGGCGCCCGGCCTGCGCCCACTCGCGCACGTAGGCGTCGGCACCGCCGGGGATCGGCCCGCCCCAGCGCTGATGCGCGCCGAGGAATGCCTCCGTGAAGGCCAGGTGCACCCACTCGACGAGGTCGGCATCGCCGGCCGAGTACTCCCGCGGGCCTGTCACGGACTCGTACGACCCCTCCACCCGCTGGTGGAGCCGCGCGACGCGCTGCGTCTCGCGCGCCGCCTGCGCGGTCGAGCCGTAGGTGACGCAGATGATCCACCGCACGGTGCCGGTGAGGCGCCCGATCGGGTCGTCGCGGTAGCGCGAGAAGTCGTGCACGCCCGCCATCGCACCCGGATGCAGCGCCTGGATCAGCAGGGCACGGATGCCGGCGACGAAGGTTCCCGTGCCGGCATGCACCGTCCACACGGCGCCGCCGTCGGCGAAGTACCCGGCATCCTCGCCCTCGGCCAGGGCTCGCACCCAGGGCGGCGTGCCGTCGGGGTCGCCGGCGAGGGCGGTCAGCAGCCGCGCGCGCAGCGTCGGCCGCCGGGTCTTCGGAGAGCGTGCACCCATGCGTCCAGCGTGCCACCGACACGGCGAGGTGGGGCGGGTTCGCCGTCGCGCGAGTCGGCGCGCTCCCGGTCGCACGAGTCGGTGCGTTCGCCGCGACTCGGGTCCGCACGTGAGCCGAGTCGCCGCGGATCGGCCGAGTCCGCCCCGCCGCGGGCCGACGGATAGGGTGTGCGCCATGGACGACACGCGGCCGCTGCCCGCCGACCCCACCCGCGTCGGCGTGCGCGATGTGGCGCGGGCCGCCGGTGTGTCGACGCAGACGGTGTCGCGCGTCATCAACGAGCATCCGAACATCCGGCCCGAGACCCGCGACCGCGTGCTGCAGGCGATCGCCGCGCTCGGCTACCGGGTGAACAACGCCGCCCGCACGCTGGGCACCCGCACGACCCGCACCCTGGGAGTGATCGCGTCCGACGCGACGCTGTACGGGCCGGCGGTCGGGATCGCCGCCCTGGAGGCGGCTGCCCGCGACGCCGGACGCTGGATCGCGACGGCGTACTCGGACGCCTCGGACGAGGCATCCGTCCACGATGCCGCCGATCGGCTGATCGGTCAGGGTGTGGACGGGCTCATCGTGCTGGCCCCGCACGCGGCCACGCTGACGGCGCTGACAGCGGCGCACCCCGGAGTCGCCATCGCCGCGCTGCACACCGGGCCGGGCGCGGAGCAGCAGGAGGCGGGCGCCGCTCTCGCGATCACGCATCTCGTCGAGCTCGGCCATCGCCGCATCGGCCGGGTCGCCGGGCCCGAGGAGTGGCTCGAGGCGCGCTCCCGCGAAGCGGGGATGCGGCGCGCCCTCGAGGGCGCCGGCCTCGAGGCCGGGCCGCTGTGG
>NZ_JBJDRK010000057.1:0-27310 GCF_044987405.1 Microbacterium sp. ZW T2_14
GACGAGCACCGTCGAGCCTGCCCCCCTCTCCCCCGCCGGCGTACCCGGGATCACCGACAGCGAGCAGGACCCGCTCCTCGAGCTGCCCGAGGAGGGGCCAGGACCCGCGGACATCCCCGTGGTCGTCGACAGTGGCGACGCAGGCACCGGTACGACGCCCGGTGAGGGCGGCGGAGACGGCGAGAAGGCCGGCGGCAACGGGTCGGGAGCGCAGAACGCGAACGGCGGAAACGGGAACGCCGGCTCTTCGGGCGGCCCCGTCGGCGGCAACGACGGCGGCGAGAGCACCGGCGACGACGGCACGACCGGCAACGGCACGCCCACGAACGGCACCGGCGGCGGCAACGGCGGCACCACCGGCAACGACGGCACGACCGGCAACGGCACGCCCACGAACGGCACCGGCACCGGCAACGGCGGGAACACCGGCAACGGCGGCACGGGCAACGGCAACGGCAACGGCAGCGGCAACGGCGGCACGACCGGCAACGGCACGCCTTCCGGCGGTAGCGGCAAGGTCGAGGGCAAGGCGAACGGCAGCGGCACAGCGAACGTGTACGGAGCCTCCGTCCCCCTCAGCTCTGCGGCGAACGCCGATGCGGATGCGAACTCCCGCACCAGCGACCGGACGCCATCGCGTGCCACGCAGGACAGCCGCGGCATCCCTCCCTTCGCGTTCGCATCGCTCCCTCCCGCATCATCGACGACCGCAGCGGGTGCCGGTGTGCCGCGCCACTCTGCGGCAGCGGACACCGCGCCGGCCGCCGCGGCACCGGTTGCGCCGGCTGCCGCGGCCACCGCCGGCCCCGCGCGTGCGGAGCCGCCCGTGGCCCCTGTGCTCCCGGTTCCGGAGGCCGCAGCCGACTGACCTCCCGTCGTAGACTGGAGGCCATGTCCGACACGCCCCACGTCACGCCCGTCCCGCCTGCCGAACCGGCGCCGGGAACCCGGGCGCCGCTCTCGGCGGTCGACCTGGTCGCATTCGTCTGCGAGATCTTCGCCTTCGGCACGCTGGCGCTGTGGGGCTTCGCGATGTGGCCCTTCCCGTGGAACATCGTGGCCGGCATCGCCGCCCCGGCCGCCGCGATCGTGCTGTGGGCGCTGTTCGTCTCGCCCCGCGCGGTGTTCGCGGTGCACCCGTTCGTGCGCGCGATCGTCGAACTCCTCGTCTACGCGTCGGCGACGATC
This sequence comes from Microbacterium sp. ZW T2_14, assembly GCF_044987405.1. Classification (NCBI taxonomy): domain Bacteria; kingdom Bacillati; phylum Actinomycetota; class Actinomycetes; order Micrococcales; family Microbacteriaceae; genus Microbacterium; species Microbacterium sp. ZW T2_14. The sequence goes on from NZ_JBJDRK010000057.1 coordinate 1,189, forward strand.
GCCTGGTGGTCGATGGGCAACGCCTGGATCGGGCTCGCGTTCGGGGTCGTCGCCGTCGCGGCGGGCCTCATCGCCGGCCGCCGGCGCCTGTCGTGACTCCGGGCAACGACGCGCTCGCCCTGCTGCGCGCCGAACTCGGCGACCGCGTCGACACGTCGCCGGAGTCCCTCGCCGCCGCACGGGCCGACAAGTCGGGGCACGCGGCATCCGGCCAGCCCATCGCCGTCGTCCATGCCCGTGACGTGGCAGACGTGCAGCACACCCTTCGCATCGCGAGCAGCACCGGCACCCCCGTCGTCACCCGCGGAGCGGGCACCGGACTCGCCGGCGGCGCCAACGCCGGGCACGGCGAGATCGCCCTCTCGGTGCGCGCGATGGATCGCATCCTCGAGGTGCGCCCCGACGACCTCCTCGCCGTGGTCGAGCCCGGCATCCTCAACGCCGAGCTGAACGCCGCCCTCGAGCCCTACGGCCTCTGGTGGGCGCCGGACCCCGCGAGCCGCGCCATCTCGACGGTCGGCGGCAACATCGCCACCGGCGCCGGAGGTCTGCTCTGCGCGAAGTACGGGGTCGTGCGCGACGCCGTCCTCGGCGTCGATGTGGTGCTGGCCGACGGTCGCCTGCTGCACCTCGGGCACCGCACGGTCAAGGGCGTGACGGGTCTCGACCTGACGTCGCTGATCATCGGCTCCGAAGGGACGCTCGGCGTCGTCGTCGGCGCCACGCTGAAGCTGCGCAGACTCGTGCCCGGCGACGTGTGCACGATCGCCGCCACCTTCCCCGATGTGCGGACGGCGGCCGAGGCATCCGCTGCCGTCACCGCCGCCGGTGCGCAGCCCGCGATCATGGAGCTGATGGATGCCGCGTCCCTCGCGGCCGTGCACAGCCTGCTGTCGCTGCCCGCGCCCACACCGGGCGCCGCGCAGCTCACGATCCAGGCCGACGGGTCGGCGGCGGTCGCAGAAGCCGAGGCGATCGCCACGGTGCTCCGCGCGGCCGGCGGGAACGTGGCCGTCTCCCACGACCGCGCGGAAGGCGAGCGACTGCTCGCGATCCGCCGCGCGATGCACCCGGCCATGGAGTCGCTCGGCACGGCGCTCATCGAAGACGTCTCGGTGCCGCGCAGCGCCCTTCCGGCGATGTTCGACGAGATCGCGCGTGTCGAGCGCGAGCACGGGATCGTCATCCCGACCGTGGCCCACGCAGGTGACGGCAACCTGCACCCCAACTTCATCTTCGCGGGCGAGCCCGACGAGTTCGGCGTGATCGAGGCTCCCGGGCACATCTGGGCGGCCGCCGACGACCTCTTCCGCGCCGCCCTCCGCCTGGGCGGCACGCTGACCGGCGAGCACGGCGTGGGCGTGCTGAAGCGCCGGTGGCTCGCCGACGAGCTCGGTGAGGATCAGTGGGAGCTGCAGCGGCAGATCACCCGCGTCTTCGATCCGCAGGGCATCCTCAACCCCGGCAAGGTCTTCGCGCCTTGAGCCCGCCGCACGGCGACGGCGGTCAGCCCGCAGGCGGATAGATCTGCACGGGGTCGCCGGACAGCGTCGCGCGACGCTGCGCGAGGACGATGGCCAGGATGCCGAGGGTCACCGGCGCCGCGAACGACGCGAGCTGTCCGAGACCGAAGAGCAGGATCAGCGCGTCGGCCTCGGTCCTGCTCTGGTCGATCCCCATCGCGATCCCCATCACCTGGGCGAGGACCTGCGGCACGACGACCGCGGCGAGCGCCCACGCGGGTGCCCAGCGCACGCGTCCGGTCACGACGCCGGCGCGCGCGATCTGCACGACCAGCACGATCGCCGCCGCGACCTTCACGGTCAGCGAGACGTAGCCCCAGACCTGATAGAACTCCGTCGTGCCCTCATCGAAGGGCATCGCCCAGGTCTGCACCCGCTCCGCGAATGGCCACAGCGCCAGGATGAACGCCGCCGTCACACCCAGCGGGCGTCGTGCCACGATGCTGCCGCCCCGCCCCGCGCCGACCCCGAAGACCAGCACGGCGGCCGAGAACGCGGCGGTGGCGCCCCAGTAGAGGATCGAGTGGAACGGGAGGCTCGCCCCGAACGCCTGCGGCGCCGCGAACGCGGCGACGGCGCTCACGATGAGGAGCACACCGCCGACCATGAGGGTGCGTCGCACCCCGTCCGGACGCGCAGCCGCCGACTTCGGGCGCGCGGGGGCAACCGGCGACGCACCGCCGCCGGAGACCTGTGGAGCGGGTGGGGGCACCGTCACGCCGTCGGCGGCATCCGTCATGGCGTCAGCATAGAGCTCAGATGCCCTGCCAGTCCGGCTTGTTGTCGTACGCGTAGCGGTAGTAGTCGGCCCGTGTGAGCTGCGAGGCTGCCGCTTCGTCGACCACCACGGTCGCGCGCGGGTGCAGCTGGATCGCCGAGCCGGGAAGCGACGCCGACAGCGGCCCCTCGACCGCGCCTGCGACGGCCGCCGCCTTGCCCTCGCCGAACGCCAGCAGCACGAGGTGCCGTGCCCGGAGGATGGTGCCGAGGCCCTGCGTGATGCAGTGCATCGGGACATCCTCGATCCTGTCGAAGAAGCGCGCGTTGTCACGGCGGGTCTGCTCGGTCAGCGTCTTCACCCGCGTGTGCGACGCGAACGACGATCCGGGCTCGTTGAAGCCGATGTGACCGTCGGTCCCGATGCCGAGGATCTGCAGATCGATGCCGCCCGCCGCGCGAATGGCCTCCTCGTACTCCTCGCCGTGGTGCTCGATGCCCTCGGGGGTGCCGTCCGGCGTGCGGATCCGCGACGGGTCCAGTCCGAGGGGCTCGACGACCTCCCGCGTGATGACCGAGCGGTAGCTCTCGGGATGGGCCGGATCGATGCCGACGTACTCGTCGAGCGCGAACCCGCGTACCCGCGACACGTCGACGCCGTCGAGGCGCGAACGCAGCGCCTCGTAGACGGGCAGCGGCGTGGAGCCGGTGGCAAGACCCAGGACGGTCTCGGGGTTCGCGCGGAGCAGGCCGGCGATGTGGTCGGCGACGAGCGCTCCGGCAGCCGCCTTGTCGGGGACGATGACGATCTCAGCCATGAGACTTCTCAACCATGAACCAGGGCCTCCTCGGCGTCGTGTGTGGCGTCGCCCTCGGCCCCCACCAGTGCCGCGCCGAGCGCAGCAGCCGGGGAGCCCGGCGGCAGCAGTTCTACCCGGTCGGTGAGGTGCAGCGAGCGCATGAACGGGGATGCCTCGGCGCTGGCCGACAGTTCGGCTGCGACATCCGTCATCAGTCGTTCGCCCAAAGCCGTCACACCCCCTCCGAGCACCACGATATCGACGTCAGCGGTGAGCACCAGTACCCGCACTGCGGCGGCGACGCCGCGGGCGAGACCCGTTCGCAGCTGCCGGGCCGAAGGATCACCCTGGTCAGCCGCGTCGAACACGTCGCGCACCGGCAGCGCGGAGCGCTGCGCCCACCGTTCGGCGATCGCGCCACCGCCGGCGAACGCCTCGATGCAGCCCCGCTGACCGCACCGGCACAGCGGGCCGTTCGGGTCGACCGAGATGTGGCCCACCTCGCCGGCGGTGCCGCGCGCGCCGCGCCACAGGACGCCGTCCGACACGATGCCGGCCGCGATCCCGGTGCCGAGGTTGAGGTACGCCATCGAGCCGGGTGCCGGCGAGCCGTTGCGGCCATGGAGGGCGTGGGCGCCCAGGGCGGCCGCCTTGACGTCGTTCTCGACCTGCACCGGCAGTCCGAGCCGCGGCGTGACGCCGCGCAGCTGCGGGGTCACCGTGCGCGCGAGGTCGAGCTCGTCGACACCGAGATTCACCGCGTGCACGACCCGACCGGTGCCCGGCTCGATCTGGCCCGGGATGCCGACGCCCACCGACCGCACGGCGGAGAGGTCCACGCCGGCCTCGGTCCCGAGGGCACGCACGGCGTCCACGACCGTCTGGGTCACGGCATCCGGACCCCATCCCGTGGCCATGCGGATGCGCCCGGCGATCGCGCCGGCGTCGTCCACCGCGACGGCGTCGGTCTTGGTGCCGCCCACGTCCAGCCCGACCTTCATCGGCCGACCTCCCCACGGGAGGTCGCGTCGTCCTGCATGTGCATCAGCCCTTGACCGCCCCCGCGACGAGTCCGCTGGTCATGCGGCCCTGGACGATCACGAAGAAGATGATCACGGGGATCGCGACGATGGTCGAGGCGGCCATCACCTCGCCCCAGTCGATCGCGCGACTCGAGCTCTGCTGCACGAAGCCGCGCAGCCACAGCGGCAGCGTCTGGTTCTCGGCGTTCATGATCACCAGCGCGACCGTGAACTCGTTCCAGCACTGCAGGAAGGCGAAGACTCCGGATGCCACGAGCCCCGGTGCCAGCAGTGGCAGGGTGATCCGCATGAACGCCTGGGTGCGGCTGAGTCCGTCGACCATCGCCGCCTCCTCCAGCTCGGCCGGCACGCCGGTGACGAAGCCGCGGAGCATCCACACCGTGAACGGCACGACGGCCGCGATGTAGAGAAGGCTCAGGCCGAACACGTTGGACAGCAGCCCCAGTTCGCTCATCATCTTGTACTGCGCGATGAACAGACCCTCGGCGGGCAGCATCTGGATGATCAGGATCGCGAGCACGAACGTGGTGCGCCCGCGGAAGCGGAACCGGCTGATCGCGACCGACGCGAGGAAGGCGAACAGCAGGCAGAAGAACACGGCGATGAGTGTGACGGCGACGCTGATGCCGAGCGCGCCGAAGAACGAGCCATCGATCACGCCGCGGAAGTTGGCGAACGAGCCGCCGAACGGGAGGAACGTGGGGGTGAACGACTCGAGGGTCGCCGACGAGAGCATCGACGAGTTGACCATCCAGTAGACCGGGAACACCCAGATCAGTGCGACGAGGATCGCCAGGATGCTCCAGCCCCAGGTCGCCGCCGAGCCCCGGCGCCGGCGCTTCGGCGCGTTGGCGGAGCCCGTGGACGGTGCCGAACGGGTCGGCGCCGGTGTGGGCGCGAGTTGTGCGGACGCGGACATCAGGCCTGGTCCTCCTTCAGGAGACTGCGGATGTAGAACCAGCTGAGGACGATCGTGAGCGCGAGCACGAAGATCGCCATCGCCGCCCCCTGCCCGAAGTTGAGGCCGGCGACGCCCATCTTGTAGATGTACGTGCCGAGCAGGTCGTAGTCGCTGGAGTTGGAGCCGGCGTCCTGGAGCATCGTGATCTGCGTGAACACGCGCAGATCCCAGATCAGGTTGAGCAGCAGCACGATCATGATGACCGGGCGGATGATCGGCAGGACGATGAACCGCAGCCGCTGCCAGCCGGTCGCGCCGTCGAGCTGGCTGGCCTCGACCATCTCGGTCGAGACCTGGGTCAGGCCGGCGTAGGAGGAGAACGCGACGAAGGGCACCGACATCCACGTCACGATGATCGAGGCGACGATGAAGAAGACGAAGGGTTCGCCGCCGATCCAGTTGAACTGGTTCATGTCGACGCCCGGGATGAGATCGAGCAGGTAGTTGACGACGCCGCGACGGCGGTCGAACAGCCAGATCCACACCGTCATCGCTGCGACGACGGGCATGGCCCAGGCGAGCAGCAGGGCGATCTGCAGGGTGATGCGCACGCCCGAGGGCACGCGGGTCATGAGCAGGGCGAGCGCCATGCCGATGACGACCGTGATCAGCGCCGTGACGAGGCAGAAGATCACCGAGCGGATCGCGACCTCCCAGAACGTGGGGCTCGTGGCGACGGCGATGTAATTGTCGAGGCCGACGAAGTCGGGGGCCTTGCCGCCGAGCTGCTGGAGCGCGCCGTACTTCTGGAAGGACGTGATGATCTGCCAGACGACGGGATAGCCCATGCCGAACAGCAGGATGGCGATCGCGGGGATCAGCAGGAACAGGGGAACGGGGATGCGGCGCCGGGCGCCGACGGATTCGTCGGAGCTGACGTCGCGACCGGCGCGGAGCTTGCCTTTCGGCTTCAGCGTGGTGGGGGCAGGAACAGCCATGCCCGCCTCCTTCAGGGGGTCTCGCAGGGGACCGGGGTCGCGGACGCGAGTCCGCGACCCCGGGATTGCTGAAAAGTCTCAGCCGTTGATGATGGCGTCGATCTTCTCGTCGTACTCCGCCGCGAGCGCGGGGATGTCGCCACCCGACGCGACCTTGCCGAAGAACTCCTCGAGGATCTTCTGGCCCTCGACCGCAGCCCAGCCCGGCGCCGCCGGAGTGAGCTTCGAGTTCAGGGCCGAATCGATGAGCGCCGTGGCGAAGATGTCATCGCCGAGCGAGTCGACGAACTTGGTGTTCGCCGGGCCGAGGCCGTTCTCACCGAGCATCTGCTGGTACTCGTCCGAGAAGATGATGCGCAGCAGCTCCTTGGCGCCCGCCTGCTTCTCGCTCTTGGCCGAGATGCCGACGTTCGAGCCGCCGGCGAAGACGGGAGCCGCCTCGCCCGCGGTCGTGCCGGGGAGCGGGAACACGCCGAACGTGTCGTCGTTCCACTCGCGCACCTCAGACACCGTGCCGTCGTCAGCAGTCTTCTCCTCGACGAAGTCGCCGATCGACCAGTGCGCCCAGCCGGGTGCGATGATCGTGGCGGCCGTCGGCGGGTTGCCCGTCTTGTCGTTGTTGATGTTGACCCACGGGGTGCTGTCATCCTCGGTCGCGGGAGCGTTCGAGGCGTTCTGGAACAGGTCCTGGAACTGCTCGAGACCGGTGATGGTCTTCTCGTCGCTCAGCGTCGAGACCCACTTGTCGCCGTCCTTCTTCGCGAGCTCGCCACCGTTCGCGAAGATCCACGAGACGCCGTTGCGCCAGTCCTCGCCGCCGATGTAGAAGCCCGACTGGTCGGCGGTGCGCAGGGTCTTGACGTCCTCGTTGAACTCTTCGAGCGTCGTGGGGACCTCGAGGCCCGCGGCCTCCCAGATGTCCTTGCGGTACGTGATGTACCGCGAGCCGAAGTAGTACGGCAGCGCGTACTGCGCGCCGTCGACCGTGCCGACGTCGACGAACGACTGGAGCAGGTCGTCGCCGCCCAGGTCGTCGTAGATGCCGCTCAGGTCGCTGAACGCGCCCGAGGTGGTGAACGTCGGCGACCAGGTGTTGCCGATCTCGGTCACGTCAGGCGTGTTCTTGGAGTCGGGCAGCTGGTTCGCGAGCTTCGTGAGCGCGTCGCCCCACGTCTGCTCCTCGATCGTGAGCGTGCCGCCGGTGGCGTCCTTGTACTCGTCCTTCAGGTACTCGCGCAGCTCATCGGGGGTGTCTCCGCCCATGACCCAGAACGTGATGTTCTGGTCCTTGGCGCCTTCGGGGTCGAACCCCGAGGCGTCATCCGATCCACCGGGGGTGGTCCCACCGGCGCAGCCGGCGAGCACCAGTGCCGAGGCGCCGATGAGCGCCACGGCTCCGAGCGTCTTCTTCATGGTGTCTTCCTTCGTGTGTTCTCTTGGTGTTCGGGTGGGCCGGGTGACCCATCCGGGGAAACCGGGGTACCGGGAAACGACCCGGCTTCTGCGACCAGTGGCTCCGCGCGGAACCTCCGGAGCGATGGCGCTGCGTCAGGACACCCCGAGTTGTCCTGACAGGACCATGACGGCCGCGCCGCGCAGGACGATGTCCTGGCCTTGCTCCGTCATCCGCACTCGCACGCCCTCGTCGACGGACGGCGCGAGCGTGCGTGCGCGGAGTGTCTCGACGGTCTGGTCCGCGAGGGAGCCGCCGAGAAGTTCAGGGGGACCGGACAGCACGATCTCCGAGACGTCGAGCGCGCCCACCACCGGTGCGAGCGCGATGCCGAGCCGCTCCCCCGCATCCCGCAGGATCCCTTCGCGGGTTTCGGGATCGGATGCCGCGGCCAGCCGCGACGACAGCGAGGGGACGGACAGCCACGCTTCGAGGCATCCCACCTTGCCGCACGCGCATTGCGGGCCGCCGTCGGTGCCGACCGTGACGTGGCCGATCTCGCCCGCGGCGAACCGGCTGCCGCGCATGGGCTGACCTGCCAGCAGAAGGCCGGAGCCGACGCCACGCCCGACCTTGACCAGCAGCACGTCGTCCGGAGCGCCGCCGAAGGTGTATTCCGCCAGCACGGCGGCATTCGCGTCGTTCGCGACCAGCACGGGAAGACCGAGCGCGCTGCGCAGCGCGCCCTCGAGGTCGAAGCCGGCCCATCCGAAGTTCGGTGCCGTGAGGATGACACCGTGGTCGTCGACGACACCGGGCGTGCCGACGCCGATGCCGAGCACGGGTGCATGGGACTCGGCGACCAGTCCACGAGCCAGTTCCACCACGGTCGAGACGACGTCCTCATCGGCGGGGAGCGCGACTTCGCGGCGGACGACGATGCTGCCGTCCAGCGTCAGCACCGCTCCGATGAAGGTGTCGCTCCCCGACAGGTCGAGGCCGACGATGCGGTGTCCGGCGTGGTCGAGGTCGACCAGGATCGCGGGCTTTCCGGGGCCGGACGCCTCGCGCACGCCCATCTCGGTGACGAAGCCGTCGGCGATGAGCTCGGCGACCAGATCCGAGATCGTGACCCGGGTGAGACCGGTCTCGCGCGAGAGGTCGGCCCGGCTCATGGCCCCCTGGTGGAACAGGGTCTGGAGCACGAGCGCGCGATTGTGACCGCGCGCGTGCTCCGGCAGTACCTTGGTTCCCTGACGCAGAGTGCGCCCCGGAGTGAAAGCGCGGGCATTCGCGGTGTGCGGCTCGGCGAGGGAAGGGCCGCGGTGCGCTTCCGTGGGTGACATGTTTGTTAGTACACCTTACGAACTCGGATTGCGCAAGCCCGCAACCCCTATTTGCGCGGATGCTTTACAAAACCGTGATGTACCGGACACAAGCGGTCGCGGCGGGCCCCATCGGTTTCCGCCTGTGACCGGCGATTCATCCGTGATGAGGCCGTGACCACTCCTGACCTTCGCGTCCCTTACCATAAGGGGAAGCGTTGATCACAGTCGGGGGTGTGGCGTGACAGATCTGGCGACCCAGCCGCATGCCGGAAAGCCGTCTGAGGACGACGCCGTGGGGGGCGAGCAGGACGTCGACAGCGCGGCAACGGCTACGGCCGATTCCGAGCCGTCGTCTGCCATGGATGAGAAGGATGCCGTGACTCATACGGATGCCGTGACGGACGAGTCCGTCGCGCCCGCTGCCGGGGACGAGGTCCTCGACGACCGCGAGACGGACAGCGCCCAGACGCAGGCGACGGACGCCGTCGCCGAGGCCGCGGACCAGGACGCCCCCGGGACCGAAGCGGCTGAAGCCGACGAACCTGAGTCCGAAGCGGAGTCGGCGGACGCCGAGCCTGCTGCGACCGAGAACGACGCCGACGCGACCGACGCCGACGCGACCGACGCCGACTCGACCGACGCCGACGCGACCGACGCCGACGCGGAGACAGACGCTGTGGCCGACGTCGAGGCAGAGGCTGTGGCCGGCGTCGAGCCTGCGGCCGAGGCCGACGTCGAGGCGCATGATGAGGCCGAGTCCGAAGCAGAGATCTCCGGGGCGGACGCCGACGCAACCGAAGACGCCGACGTCACGGAAGACGTCGACGCAACCGAAGACGCCGACGTCGCGGAAGACGTCGAACCCGCGGAGGATGCGGAAGTCGAACAGCACGCCGCGACCGAGGAAGACGCAGCGCCGGAGCTCGAACCCGATCTCGCCGACGCGGACGCAGACGTCGCATCGCCCGAGGCCGAAGGCGAGCCCGAGGCCGAAGCCGAAGCCGAGCCCGCGCCCGCGCCCACTGCCGCGACGGAGGACGAGCCGGAAGACGGGAGCAACCTCGCACCCGCGCCCGTCGACGAGGCCGAAGCCGACTCCGGGACCGCTGTCGACTCCGGCGCCGACCTGAAGACCGTCGCGGTCGCCACCGCTGTGCTGGCCCCTGCCGTCGCGACGCCCTCCCCCGCCGCCACGACCGCCGGCACGACCACCGAGCCCCAGGCCGATGGCTCGGTGTACGCATGGGCACCAGCAGAACCCCAGCCCAAGAAGAAGCGCACGGCGCTGTGGATCGGCGTCGCCGCAGGCGTCACGGTCGTCGGCCTCGTGGTCACGTCGCTGCTGCTGATCGCGCCCGGCACTGCGGTCGCCGGCGTGCCTGTCGGCTGGATGACCCCCGGTGCTGCCGCCGAGGCCATCGAGCAGCGCCTCGCCGAGACCACGGTCGTGCTGACCGGCACGGGTGAGGACGCTGAGATCACCGGCGCGGAGCTCGGAGCCGAGGTGGACGCCCAGGCTTTGGCAGACGCCGCTTTCGCCGAGCATCCGATGTGGAACCCGACGGCGTGGTTCGCCGCGAACGATGCCGAGGTCGAACTCGACGCGTCGACCGCGACCGCTGCTCTGCGCGACGCCGCCCCCCAGCTGTACACCGAACCGGCCGACGCGAGTCTCGCATTCGACGCCGCCACCGCGTCCTACGTCGCCACGCCCGCCGTCGCAGGTGCCGGCGTCGACGTCGCGACGGTTCAGGCGGCGATCCAGGCCGCCTTCACGTCAGGTCAGACGCGCGTTCAGGTGGAGCCTGTTCCCGCCGAGATCCCGGCGGCCATCTCGAGCGAGACCGCCGACGCCACGGTCGCGCAGCTCAACGGCATGCTCGACACGGTCGGCTTCTACGTCGGCGACGAGCGCACGGTGCCGGTCGACCGGGCGGTCGCGGCATCCTGGCTCTCCATCGCGCCGCAGGGCGACCAGTTCGAGATCACGGCCGACCCCTCCGCCATCCAGCCGGTCGTCGACACGCTCGCGGCAGCGGTGGACCGCGCACCCGAGAACGCCATCGTCATCACCGACACCGGCGGCAAGGTGCTCCAGACCATCGCGGCCGGCCAGTCCGGGCGTCAGCTCGAAGACGCCAGCGGCATCGCGGCCGACTTCGCGGGTCAGCTCGCCGCCGGCGACGCCGTCTTCAAACTGCCGGTGGCCGAGGTGCCGGTGAGCACGACCACGCTGGCGCGCAACATCGTCGTCGATCTCAGCGAGCAGCGCACCTACATCTACGAGAACGGGCAGCTGGTCAACAGCTTCCTCATCTCGTCGGGCGCGGCAGCGACCCCGACCCACACCGGGAACTTCCGCATCAACTCGCACATCCGCGAGCAGGACATGGGCGCTCTCTGCTACAACCCGAACGCCGTCAACAGCTATTGCACCAAGGACGTCCCCTGGGTGATGTACTTCAACGGCGACCAGGGTTTCCACGGCACGTACTGGCACAACAACTTCGGCAACCGGATGAGCCACGGCTGCGTCAACCTGCCCCTCGGCACGGCGGAGTCGCTCTACTCGTGGGCGCCGAACGGCACCGAGGTGCGCGTGCAGTCGTGACGCGCCGCGTTCGAACCGCATGAGAAGAGCGGATGTCCCGGGCCGGGGCATCCGCTCTTCTCATGTCGTGCGGGTCAGAGACCGTCGATCACCGCGTTGAACGTGGCGGACGGACGCATCACGCCGGTCACGAGCTCGGCATCCGGGCGGTAATAGCCGCCGATGTCGACGGGTGCGCCCTGCACCGCGACGAGCTCCTGCACGATCTGCTCCTCGGCCCCGGCCAGCGCCTCGGCCACGGGGGCGAACGTCGCCGCGAGCTCCGGGTCGGCCTGCTGCTTCGCCAGCTCCTGGGCCCAATACAGGGTCAGGTAGAAGTGGCTGCCGCGGTTGTCGATCGTGCCGAGCGCACGCCCCGGCGACTTGTCGTTCTCGAGGAACGTGCCGGTCGCGGCATCCAGCGTGTCGGCCAGCACCTGCGCCTTGACGTTGCCGGTGTAGTCCGCGAGGTGCTCGAGCGAGGCAGCGAGCGCGAAGAACTCGCCGAGCGAGTCCCAGCGCAGGTAGTTCTCGGACACCAGCTGCTGCACGTGCTTCGGCGCCGATCCCCCCGCGCCGGTCTCGAACAGTCCGCCGCCGGAGAGCAGGGGGACGATCGACAGCATCTTGGCGCTCGTACCCACCTCGAGGATCGGGAAGAGGTCGGTGTTGTAGTCGCGCAGCACGTTGCCGGTGACCGAGATCGTGTCCTCACCCTTGCGCAGGCGGTCGAGCGAGTACTGCGTCGCCGCGGCCGGGGCGAGGATCTCGATCGTCAGGCCCTCGGTGTCGTGGTCGGCGAGGTAGGTCTTCACCTTGGCGATGAGCTCGGCATCATGCGCGCGCGTCTCGTCGAGCCAGAACACCGCCGGCGCGCCGCTCGCGCGGGCGCGAGTGACGGCGAGCTTCACCCAGTCGCGGATGGCGACGTCCTTGGTCTGCGTGGCGCGCCAGATGTCACCGGGCTGCACGTCGTGCTCGAGCAGCACATCGCCGGCGGCGTTGCGCACCTGCACGACGCCGGGGGCGGCGATCTCGAACGTCTTGTCGTGGCTGCCGTACTCCTCGGCCGCCTGGGCCATGAGGCCGACGTTCGGCACCGAGCCGATCGTGGCGGGGTCCAGCGGACCGTGTGCGTTGACGTCGTCGATGACCGTCTGGAAGACGCCGGCGTACGACGAGTCCGGGATGACGGCGAGAGTGTCGTCCTCGCCGCCGTCGACGCCCCAGAGCTTGCCGCCGTTGCGGATGAGCGCCGGCATCGAGGCATCCACGATCACGTCGGAGGGGACGTGCAGGTTCGTGAGGCCCTTGTCGGAGTTCGTGTACGAGAGGCGGGGCCCGCGCTCGAGGTCGGCCGTGATGGCCGCGGCGATCTCTTGGCCGCCCTCGACCGACGGAAGGCCGGCGAGGATCGCGCCGAGGCCGTCGTTGGGGGTCAGACCCGCCTCGGCGATCTTGTCGCCGTACTTCTCGAACACATCCGCGAAGTACGCCTTGACGACGTGGCCGAAGATGATCGGGTCGCTGACCTTCATCATGGTGGCCTTCAGGTGCACCGAGTAGAGCACGTCGTCTGCCGCGGCATCCTTCAGCGTCTGCGCCAGGAAGGCGTCGAGCTCGGCGGCCGAGAGGAAGGTCGCGTCGATGATCTCGCCAGGCAGCACCTTCAGCCCGGTCTTGAGCTCGGTGACCGTGCCGTCGGCGGCCACGTGCTGGATGGTGAGCACATCGTCGCCGGCGGAGACGAAGGACTTCTCGTTCGAGCGGAAGTCGTCGTGCCCCATGGTGGCGACGCGGGTTTTGGAACCCTGCGGGAACGGCTTGTTGCGGTGCGGGTGCTTGCGCGCGTAGTTCTTCACCGAGAGCGGCGCGCGGCGGTCGCTGTTGCCCTCGCGGAGCACGGGATTGACCGCGGAGCCCTTGATCCGGTCGTACCGCGCACGGACGTCCTTGTCTTCGACGGTCTGGGCATCGTCCGGATAGTCCGGGATGTCGTAGCCCTGCGACTGCAGCTCGGCGATCGCGGCCTTCAGCTGGGGGATCGATGCCGAGATGTTCGGCAGCTTGATGATGTTGGCCTCCGGCAGCGTGGCCAGCCCGCCGAGCTCGGCCAGCGCGTCGCCGACCTGCTGCTCGGGCGTCAGCTTCTGCGGGAACGCCGCGAGGATGCGGCCGGCGAGCGAGATGTCGCGCGTCTCGACGTGCACCCCCGCCTGGCGGGTGACGGCCTGCACGATCGGCAGGAATGATGCGGTCGCGAGGGCCGGTGCCTCGTCGGTATAGGTGTAGATGATGGTCGAATCGGTCACCAGTCACGTCCTTCTCACGGGTCGGCCATCAGCCTATCGCAAGCCCTCGATATATCTCGACGTCGAGAGATCTCCACCCGCCCCGGGGCCGTGTTTCCGGGGTTCCGGCGCTGCGGCGCACTCGGGGGCCGTGCGGACGTCCGCGTATGAACACCGTGTTAATCCGCGACCCGCACGATGCCGGATGTCGTCATCCGGGCTAGCCTGGGCCCATGGGTGATCTGCGACTCGTCGAACTCTCCGCCGCGACCATCGTGGCGGTCAACAATATGTCGCTGAAACCCGGCCAGGAGGAGTACCTCTCCCCCGTCAGCTACGGCATCGCCGCCACCGTCGTGAACCCGCAGACGACGTGGCAGCGCGTCGTGCTGGACGGCGAGGAGGTCGTCGGCTTCGTGAGCGGCAACTTCGACCCCGACGACCCGGTGGAGCACTTCCGCTCGGTGCTGTGGCGCATCAATGTCGACGCCGACGACCAGGGCCGCGGCGTCGGCCGCTTCGCCGTGAAGGGGCTCATCGAAGAGGCCCGCAACCGCGGCATGGACCACGTCTGCGTCATCTATGAGGCCGGCGAGGGAGGTCCGCAGCAATTCTTCGAGCGCGTGGGCTTCACACCGGTCGGCGAGACCGAGTACGGTGAGGTCATCGCAGAGATTCGTCTCTGACGTACAGCCGCCCGATCACCCGAGCACTTTCCCCACATTGCGCCCGCCGGGCGCTCAGAGACCGGCGGCGGGGCCTCGAATACCCCTCCCCCATCGAGGCCTCGTCGCCTTCTCGGGCAGCGTCGAAACGCTTGCACGCGAGCCGCTAGGGTAGGCCCGTGCCGAGATTCGACCTGTCCCCCGCCGAGCTCGCGGACTATGCTCCCGAGGTTCGCGAACCCGCCGATTTCGACGACTTCTGGAACACCACGATCGCGGCGTCGCGACAGTGGGATGCCGCGCCCGCGGTCACGCGCCACGAGACGCCGTACACGCTGGTCGACATCTTCGACGTGACGTTCCCCGGCTTCGGCGGCGACCCGGTCAAGGCGTGGCTCACCCTGCCCGCCGGTGCGACCGGGCCCCTTCCGGCCGTCGTCGAGTACCAGGGCTACGGCGGTGGTCGTGGCCTTGCCGGCGAGCGCATCGGCTGGGCGGCCGCCGGCTACGCCCACCTCTTCATGGACACGCGCGGCCAGGGCTCGATGTGGGGCTCGGGCGGCGACACGCTCGATCCGCACGGCACCGGGCCGTCGTCCTCGGGCTTCATGACCCGCGGCATCGAGGACCCGACGACGTACTACTACCGTCGGGTCTTCACGGACGCGGTGCGCGCCATCGACGCCGTCCGCACACTCCCACAGATCGACGCCGACCGCGTGGCGGTCTGCGGCGCGAGCCAGGGCGGCGGCATCGCCATCGCCGCCGCGGGCCTCTCCGACGGCCTGGTGGCCGTCATGCCCGATGTGCCGTTCCTCTGCCACTTCGAGCGCGCCGTCGGCCTCACCGGCGACGACCCGTACCAGGAGGTCGTCCGGTATCTCGCCGTGCATCGCGGCGCCGACGAGCGCGTCTTCGAGACGCTCTCCTACTTCGACGGCGTCAACATGGCGAAGCGTGCGGATGCGGCAGCCCTCTACTCCGTCGCCCTCATGGACACCATCTGCCCGCCGTCCACGGTGTACGCGGCCTTCAACCGGCACGATCCGGCGACGCGGCAGATCGAGGTCTACACCCACAACGGCCACGAGGGCGGTCAGGCGTTCCAGTTCCCGAAGCAGGCCCGCTTCCTCGGCGCCCTCCTCTGACCCGTTCCGCTGCGGAATCGCCCTCGACGGCACCGCGAGGGTGTATGGGAGGTGAGGCGCCGACGCTCCTGCACTTAACCGCGTATAGTCTCGGACCGCCCCCTCCATACGGCACCGAAGGAGCCCCAGGTGCAGCGCATCACGATCGCAGACATCGCGCGCGAAGCCGGCGTGTCGACGGGCGCGGTCTCCTATGCCCTGAACGGGCGAGCGGGAGTCTCGGACGAGACCCGGCGCCGGATCCTGGAGATCGCCCGCAACCTGGGATGGGAGCCCAGCCAGGCGGCGCGGTCCTTGTCGGGTGCGGGCGCGGAGGCGATCGGCATGGTGCTGGCGCGATCGCCCGAGACACTCGGCTTCGAGTCATTCTTCATGCAGTTCATCGCGGGCATCGAGCAGGTGATCTCGCAACGCTCGTTCGCGCTGCTGCTGCAGGTCGTGCCCGACATCGAAGCCGAGATGCGCACCTACCGGCGATGGCGTGCCGCCGGCCGCGTGGACGGCGTGCTGGTCGTCGACGCACGGGAGAACGATCCGCGTCTCCCCCTGTTCACTGAGGACGACTCCCTCCCGGCAGTATTCGTCGGCAATCCCGAGTTCGCGACAGGGGTGACCTCGGTGTGGACCGATGACGCTGCGGCCGTGCAGGAGACGGTTCGTTATCTGACTGCGCTCGGCCATCGCAGGATCGGCCGCGTGTCGGGGAACGCATCGTTCGGTCACGTGCACATCCGAGACATCGCTTTCGCCGAAGAGGTCGCTGCGCGCGGGGGCCAGAGCGTGATCTCGCGTGCGGACTTCACGCCCGAGCAGGGCGCGGCCGCCACACGACGACTGCTGACCGCTCCTGAGCCGGTCACCGCGATCCTCTTCGACAACGACGTGATGGCACTCGCGGGGCTGAGCGCGACCCAGGAGCTCGGAGTCCGCGTGCCCCACGACGTATCCCTCGTCGCTTGGAACGGCTCCCCGCTGTGCGACGCGGCGTTCCCGCCTCTGACGACACTCAGCCACGATGTGACGGCCTTCGGCGCCCACGCAGCACGTCGCCTGCTTGATCGCATCGACGGCGCTGCGCCGGAGTCCTTCCCGGACACCGCCCCGGTGCTGCGCGTGCGCGGCTCGACGGGACCCTCGCCGGCAGGGCGCTGACCCTCCCGGCTGCATCCCCCAGGACTCGAGAGTTCGGCGACCTGCACTCCAGCAGACTTTGACGCGATGTGCTTAACCGATTAAGCTGGCTGCGACAAAGCCCCCTGCGGTCGGACTGCACAGTGCCCCCGACACGTCACCGATGACTGGAATGAGCATGGCCACGAACCCCGGAATGATCCACCTGCGCGCGGGAGGCGTGAGTCTTCTCCTCGCCACCGAAGGCGATCGCCTCCCCCGCGTCGTCTACTGGGGCGCGGACCTCGGGGAGGTCCCCGAGAGCGAACTCGAGGAGCTCGAGCGCACGACCACGACCCAGCCGTTCGGGCAGCCGACCGACGGCGGCATGTCGGTATCGCTCCTCCCGGAGGCCTCCGCCGGCTGGCCCGGAGTGCGTGGAATCGAGGGTCACCGCGGAGGCGGTACGCCCTCGACACGATTCGTCGTATCGGATGTCGAGGTGTCGGCGCGTGCGACTCCTTGGCGCCACGGCGTTGTCGTGGCGGCGCGGGACGCGGCGGCCGGACTGGACCTGCGCCTGGAGATCGAGCAGAGCGAGTCCGGACTGCTGCGCACACGCGCCGGGCTCATCTCTCATCCCGCCGCGTCAGCCGGTGCGACGGAGGCGGATACCGACGCCGCCCCTCAGGTCTACGATCTGCGAGGCGTGCTGCTGGCGCTGCCAGTTCCGGCGCGTGCGACAGAACTGCTCGACTTCACCGGGCACCAGCTGCGCGAACGTTCCCCCCAGCGTCTGCCGTTCGTCCATGGAACCCACGAGCGAACCGGACACCGGGGGCGTCCCGGATTCGACACGGCGTACCTGCTCTGCGCCGGCGAAGCCGGCTTCGGTGCTGCCCGCGGTGAGGTCTGGGGCGTCCACGTCGCGTGGTCGGGCAATCAGCGCATGCTCGCGGAGCGCAACTACCACGGCATCTCGCTGCTCGGCGCCGGAGAGGCGCTCGAACCGGGCGAGGTGCGGTTGGAGCCCGGTCAGGCCTACGTGTCGCCCTGGACATACGGCACCTACGGCGACGGCCTCGATGCCGCGACGGCGCGCATCCACGAGTGGCTCCGCGCTCGTCCCCAGCACCCCCGATCGCCGCGGCCGGTCGTGGTCAACACGTGGGAGGCCGTCACCTTCGACCACTCCATGGACCGGTTGCTCGCACTCGCCGAGACGGCCGCCGAAGTCGGCGCCGAGCGGTTCGTCCTGGACGACGGGTGGTTCGGCGGACGCCGCACCGACACGGCCGGACTGGGTGACTGGGTCGTCTCCCCCGATGTATACCCGCAGGGCCTTTGGCCTCTCGTGAACCGCGTGCGCGACCTCGGGATGCAGTTCGGCCTGTGGGTCGAGCCAGAAATGGTCAACCCCGACTCCGACGTCGCTCGCGCCCACCCCGAGTGGATCCTCACGGCGGGCGGGGGCAGGATGCCGGCGGGTGCGCGCAACCAGCAGGTACTGAACCTCGCTGACCCGGGCGCGTACGCGCACGTCCTCGATCAGCTCACCGCCTTGCTCGACGAGTACCCGATCGCCTACCTCAAGTGGGACCACAACTGCGAACTCGGCGAGGGAGGGCTCGGCCCGTCGGGACGCGCGGCGGCCCGTACACAGACATTGGCCGCGTACCGCCTGATCGATACGCTCCGAGACCGCCACCCGGAGCTGGAGATCGAATCATGCGCCTCCGGCGGCGGCCGCATCGACCTCGAGATGCTCGATCGCACCGATCGCGTCTGGGCCTCGGACTCCACGGATGCGCATGAACGGGTGGACCTGCAGCGCTGGACCAACGTGCTGGTGCCGTTTGAGATGCTCGGTGCCCACATCTCGGCGCCGGTCGCTCCCACTTCGGGGCGCGCCCTCCCCCTGGACTTCCGTTGCGCAGTTGCGATGTTCGGCCACCTGGGGATCGAGTGGGACCTCACCGAGGCATCGGAGGCCGAACGGGCGAGGGTCGCGGAATGGGTCGACTACTACAAGGATCGCCGAGCGCTGCTCCACAGCGGGAGGTCGGTCCACGCCGACGTTCCCGACCCGGCGTACCGTCTTCACGGCGTCGTCGACGAGCGCAGCGGTGAAGCGCTCTTCGCCTGGACGTGCGTCGCATCGTCCACGGTGTGGCCGCCGCAGCCGATCCCCCTGCCCGGACTCGACCCCGACCGGCGCTATCGCCTGACCCTGGACGGCCCGATCACGTCAGCCGACGGCATCGCCACCCGTTGGGGCGCGCCGCTGGAGTGGCTCGAGTTCGGCGGGGCGGAACTGTCGGGTCGTGCGCTGACCCAAGTCGGGGTTGCGCTGCCCGAGCTGTTCGCCGATCGCGCCGTCCTTATCCGGGCTGTCCCCGTCGTCGACTGAACCGCATCAGTCTCGGATTTCCGGGCCTCACGTATTCGATGCGCAATCGTAACTTGACCGCTTAAGTAGCCTCAGACACACTGGGAAACCGGCGCCACAGGTGGCGCCTCACGACCGGGTCGGAGCCGACCCGGATGGAAGGAAAGGACTGCAGATGTTCTTCACATCACACTCGCGCCGCCGCCTCACCGCGATGGCCGGCGTCGCCACGCTCGGCGTGCTGCTGGCAGCATGCAGCGCGGGATCCGCCACCGACGGGTCCAATGCCGACGGCGCGACCCTTGTCGCATACACCGGTCAGAGCGGCGACTACCAGATCAACTTCAACCCGTTCTCGCCCTCGCGCATCGGCGGTCTGGGCACCATCTACGAACCGCTGTTCTTCTACAACAAGGCCGCCGTCAGCGAGCCGGTGCCGCTGCTGGCCACGGAGCAGGCATGGAACGAGGCAGGCACCGAGCTCACCGTGACGCTGCGCGATGATGCCTCGTGGAGCGACGGTGAGCCCTTCACCGCGGATGACGTCGTCTTCACATTCGGGATGCTTGTCGACCACCCGGCCATCAACAGCTCGGGCTTCGATGGAACCGTCGAGGCCGTGGACGACACCCATGTGAAGTTCACCTTCGACAAGCCCGTCTTCGTGAAGGGCCCGGACTTCATGGCGACCCCCATCGTGCCTGAGCACATCTGGAAGGACATCGATCCCGAGCAGGACGTCATCGAAGAGCCCATCGGCACCGGCGCCTACCTGCTGGGGGACTACAAGCCGCAGGCATTCACGTACACCGCGAACCCTGACTATTGGGGCGGCGAGCCTGAGCTGGAGAACATCCGCTTCGTCGCGCTGTCGGGCAACCAGGCGGGAGCCGATGGCATCGCCGCCGGCACCATCGACTGGCAGACCGGCCCGATCCCCGACATCCAGAACACGAACAAGAACTTCCCGAACTACGAGCACTTCACGCAGTGGCAGAGCCAGATGGTCCTGGCGACCTGCTCCAGCGCGGACATGGGGTGTGAAGGCCCGCAGACCGACCCCGCGGTGCGGCAGGCCCTCTACTACGCGATGGACCGCACGCAGCTGAACAGCCTCGCCTTCGAAGAGACTGCCGGCGAGGTGTCCCCGACCTTCGCACTCACTCCGAACCAGGATGCGTTCATCTCCGCCGCCATCGCGGAGCCGATCGCCCCCATGTCAGCGGACGTCGGCAAGGCGACCGAACTCCTCGAGGCTGCAGGCTGGGCCAAGGGCGACGACGGCATCTACGCCAAGGACGGGGAGCGGCTGTCGCTGACCATCGAGGTGGTCACCGGGTGGACGGACTACATCACGGCGCTCGACGTGCTGACTTCTCAGGCCAAAGACGCCGGCATCGAGCTGAACGCGGCGCAGTCGTCGTGGAACGAGTGGACCGACAAGAAGGTCAACGGCAACTTCGAGCTGGCGATCGACTCCCTGTGGCAGGGCCCTGTCTCCGACCCGTACTACGTCTACAACTACTTCTTCGACTCCGGCAGCGGTGCGAAGGTCGGCGAGGCGGCGGGGAACAACTTCGCCCGTTTCTCCAGCCCGACCGTCGACAGCGCGCTTGCAGAGCTCGCGACGATGCCGCTCGACGACGCCGCGGCGCGTCAGCCCTACTTCGACACGATCCAGGCCGAGATCGTGGCGGACATGCCGTACATCCCAGTCCTCACGGGCGGTACGACGAGCATCTGGAACATCGCGGAATTCAGCGGATGGCCGTCGGAGGAAGACCTGTACGCGTTCCCGGCGGTGTGGTCGGCGTTCGACGCTGCCGAGATCTTCAAGCGGCTGGCACCCCAGGACTGACGTCGACGGAGTCGTCGCCCCCACGAGGAGATTTCCATGAGCTATTTCGCGCGCAAACTCGGCTTCTACGTCGTCGCACTCTGGGCGGCGCTGACGCTGAACTTCGCCATCCCCCGCCTGATGCCCGGCAACCCGGTCGACATCCTGCTGGCCAAGTTGCAGCAGCGAGGCGGTGCGGTGACACCGGAGACGCGGAAGGCCTATGCGCTTCTTCTCGGGGGCGACGACTCCGAGCCATTGTGGTCGCAGTACATCTCGTACCTCGGCAACATCCTTCACGGAGATCTGGGTGTCTCGGTGAGCTACTACCCCGCGACGGTCTCCGATGTGATTCTGCAGTCGCTGCCTTGGACGATCATCCTCGTCGGCATCGCAACCATCCTCGCCGCCACCCTGGGAGTCCTCCTCGGGGCGTTCGTCGGCTGGCGTCCCGGCAGCTGGCTCGACTCGCTCATCCCCGCGACGACGCTGCTTGCGGCCGTCCCCTATTTCTGGCTCGCCCTGCTGCTCACGTATCTGCTGTCGCGGGTCCTCGGATGGTTCCCGATGCAGGGCGGCTACGACGTGACACTCACCCCGGGTTGGAACTGGGAATTCATCTCCTCGGCGATCCACTACGGCTTCCTCCCCGCATTGACCATCGTGCTCGCCTCGATCGGAGGCTGGCTGCTGGGCATGCGCAACATGATGGTCTCGACGCTCTCCGAGGACTACGTGCTCACCGCCGAGGCGAAGGGCCTGAGTTCCCGCACGATCCTTCGGTCCTACGCGTCCCGCAATGCCGTCCTGCCATCGGTGGCCGGATTCGCGATCTCCCTGGGCTTCGTCGTCTCGGGCTCGGTCATCACCGAGCAGGTCTTCTCGTACCCGGGCATCGGCAGCCGGCTGCTGGGTGCCGTCACGAACAACGACTACGCCCTGATGCAGGGGGTCTTCCTGTTCATCACGCTCGGCGTGCTGGGCGCGAACCTCCTCGTGGACCTTCTGTACGGCGTGATCGATCCGCGCACGCGCGCACGGTCCTGACCCGGAGACACGATCCAAATGACGAACTTCACTCCTGAGAACAATCCGCTGCCCGCAGGCGTCCTCGAGGCCGAGGACGAGGAGCGCGACCGCGCCGGCCGACGACCACGATCCGGCTGGCGGATGCTGATGCCGACGATGACGCCTTGGCTGGCGTTCGGTCTCATCCTGGTGGCGGCGATCACCCTCTTCGCGATATTCGGCCCGTTGCTCTTCGGAGATCCGACCGTCGTGCGCAACATCGGGCTGACCGGTCCGTCGACGGAGTTCCCCCTGGGAACGACGAAGACGGGCCAGGACGTGCTCGCACAGCTCGCCTACGCCACACGCGGCTCGCTGATGATCGGATTCACCGTCGGCATACTCGCCACCGCCCTTTCCGCCTTCTTCGGCATTTACGGCGCCTATGTCGGCGGTTTCGCGGACGACTCCTTCTCCCTGCTGTCGAACGTCTTCCTCGTGATCCCCGGCCTGCCGCTGGTGATCGTCATCGCGGGCTTCGTGCCGCGCGAGAGCCGAGGGCTGTGGACGATCGCCGTCGTGCTGGCTCTGACCAGCTGGGCTGCGGCCGCACGCGTGCTTCGCGCTCAGACGCTTTCTGTGCGCAACCGCGACTATGTCGCCGCGTCCAAGATCTCCGGCGAGAGCGCCTGGCGCGTGATCGTCGTCGAGATCCTCCCCAATCTGCTGCCCGTGCTCGCCTCCCAGTTCGTCTTCGCGGTCATCGCGGCGATTCTCGGCGAGGCCGGCCTGGCATTCATCGGCCTCGGCGCTTCGAACTCCGCGACTCTCGGCACGATGCTCTATTTCGCGCAGAACGGGTTCGCACTGTCGGTGGGGGCATGGTGGTGGTTCATCCCACCGGGCCTCATCATCGCGCTGCTCGGCATGGGGCTCTCGCTGATCAACTTCTCGATCGACGAGATCATCAACCCGAAGCTGAAGCACATGCGAGAGCACCGGAGATTGGCACGCAAGGCGGCCAAGCTCGAGCGCCGGCTGACCGGATCACAGACACACGATCGCGCGAACGACCGCGACCGCACGGAAGAGGTGTTGGCGCGATGAGTGTTCCGACGCAGGGCGCGACCGGACTCATGGCAGCGGAGAGCTCCATGACGAGGGAGAAGGACGAACACGGAAGGGAGCCGGTGCTGACCGTGACGGACCTCACGGTGGTGTACGAAGTGGCGAACCCCGTGACGGCTGTGAAGAGCGCGAGTCTCACGCTGCACCGCGGCGAGATTCTCGGGCTCGCGGGCGAGTCGGGCTGCGGCAAGACCACGCTCGCCTATGCGATCAACCGGCTGCACCGCCCGCCCGCGAGAGTCGCCTCGGGATCGATCGTGTTCCACGATGCCGGCGGTCAGGACATCGACGTGCTGGCGCTGCAGAACGATGAGCTGCGTGCGTTCCGCTGGGACAAGCTCTCGATGGTCTTCCAGGGAGCGATGAACGCCCTGAACCCGGTGACCTCGATCCGGGCGCAGCTGCGAGACACGCTGCGCACGCATCGACCGCGCATGTCCGGACGCGAGATCCGCCAGCGGTCCGAGGAGGTCCTGGCCCGCGTGGGAGTCGACCCCGCGCGTATCGGCTCGTACCCGCACGAGCTATCCGGCGGCATGCGTCAGCGCGTGATGATCGCCATGGCGATGCTGCTCGAACCGCAGATCATGATCATGGATGAGCCCACCACAGCGCTCGATGTCGTGGTGCAGCGCGACATCCTCCGCGAGATCGTGCGTCTGCGAGACGAGTTGGATTTCGCCGTCGTCTTCATCACACATGATCTGCCGCTCCTCCTCGAAATCAGCGATCGCATCGCTGTCATGCTCGCGGGCGAGATCGTGGAGCTCGGCACGTCCGATCAGTTGTATCGAAGCCCCCGTCATCCTTATACCCGGCGGCTCTTGAGCTCGTTCCCGAGCCTGTCGGGCGACCGAGGCGGTTTCATCCGCAGTGGTCACGACGAGCACGCCGCACCGTTGCCCCACCACACCGCGGAGGACCCGTCATGACCCGTGTGCATGTCGCCGACCTGGTCAAGGACTACACCGTTCGGTCCGGTTCGAAGCGGTCGCGCCTGCGAGCCGTCGATCACGTGAGCCTCGACCTGCTGCCCGGCCGCACCGTTGCGCTGGTGGGCGAGTCCGGATCGGGCAAGTCGACGATCGCGAAGATCCTCACCCGGATGGAGTCACCGACATCGGGAACCGTCGATGTGCGGCTGGACGACGACACGCCTGTACAGGGGGCGATGTATCGGCGTCAGGTTCAGATGGTCTTCCAAGACCCATTCGCCTCCCTGAACCCCTTCCACACGATCGAGCACCACATCGCTCGGCCCCTGCGCATCCACAAGCGCACCCGCACCGCAGCAGAGACGCACGACCGCGTGCTCGAGATGCTCGAACGGGTGAACCTGACGCCCGCGGATGACATCGCCCCCCGTCGCCCGCACGAGCTGTCGGGCGGACAGCGCCAGCGCGTCGCGATCGCCCGTGCTCTCGCGCCGGGGGCGCAGGTGGTCATCGCGGATGAGCCCGTCTCGATGCTCGACGTCTCGATCCGGCTCGGGGTGCTGAACCTGCTGGCCCGTCTTCAGCGGGAGGAACGACTGGCGGTGCTGTACATCACCCACGACCTCGCCACGGCGCGGCACTTCTCGGACGAGATCGTCGTGCTGTACCGCGGGCGGGTGGTCGAACGGGGGCCGTCGGATGCCGTGATCCTCGACGCCCGGCACGACTACACGAAGCTGCTGAAGATGGCCGCCCCCGATCCGGAGCGCGGCGCCCGCGCCACCATCCTGGCGGGTGGCGAACGGGACGCCATCGACAACAGCATCTGCTATGACCACTACGCCGGTGAGTGGCAGGAGGCCGGCGTGCCCAGCGGGTCCCGTGCCCGCACAGCTCCTGATCCCGTCCCGGACATCTGAACAGGCTCTGCCCGAGCGTCACCCGATCAAGGACCAGCGATGACATCCCTTCCTGCCACCTTCCGAGACCTCCACGGAGGCTGGACGCTGACCGCCGCCCGTCTGGCGGCCGACGCGCCCCCGTCACTCGCCCGCCCGCTCGCGGACGGCATCCCGGCCCGCGTTCCCGGTGAGGCCCATCTGGATCTGCGCCGAGCCGAGCTCATCGAGGACCCGTTCGACGGCGACAGCGAATCGGCGCAACAGTGGATCGGCGATACCGACTGGACGTTCGCGACCACATTCGCCTGGAAGGGGGGCGGCGCATCTCGCACCGACCTGGTCGCCTGCGGGCTGGACACGGTGGCGACGGTGCACATCAACGGCGTCGAGGTCGGCAGCACGCAGAACATGCACCGGTCGTATCGGTGGGACGTGCGGGACGCCCTGCGCGAAGGTGAGAACTCTCTGACCGTGAGCTTCTCCGCTCCCGTCCCGGAGGCGGAGGCCCGCGCGCAGCGCGATGGTGCCCTCCCCCGGGTCAACCACCACGAGTTCAACCAACTGCGCAAGATGGCCGCCTCGTTCGGCTGGGACTGGGGCATCGACGTCGCCGGAGCAGGCATCTGGAAGCCCATCGGCCTGGACGCCTGGTCGGAGGTGCGCATCGCCTCCGTACGTCCGCTGGTCGACGTCGTCCCGGCTGCAGCGGGCGCGTTCGACGGCGTCCTGAGCGCGCACGTCGAGATCGAGCGCGACGGCACCGCCGCTGCCGCCGACATCCCCGTCATCGTCGGCGTCACCGGTCCCGGAGGCGAACCGGCCGAAGCGACGGGCATCGTGCCGGCAGGGCAGTCGACGACCGTCGTCACCGTCCGTGTACCAGGAGTGCGGCGCTGGTGGCCGGTCGGCCACGGGGACCAGCCGCTGTACCAGGTGCAGGTCACGGCGCGGGGCGCGGGCGAGGTCGCGGCGTGGCACGGTCGGGTCGGGTTCCGCACAGTGGAGCTCGACACGGATGCCGACGAATCCGGAGCGCCGTTCCTCCTCCGCGTGAACGGCCGGACCGTGCTCGTCCGGGGAGCGAACTGGATCCCCGACCATGCGTTCCTCACCGAGATCGACGGCGATCGTTATGCCCGACGTCTGGAGGATGCCCTGGAAGCCAACATCAACCTCCTCCGGGTGTGGGGCGGCGGCATCTATGAGTCGGATGAGCTGTACGACCTGGCCGACGAACGGGGTCTGCTGATGTGGCAGGATTTCCCCTTCGCGTGCGCCGCGTACAGCGAGAGCGAGTCGATGCGCAGCGAGGTCGCCGCCGAGGCCCGAGAGAACGTCACCCGTCTCACCCGGCACCCTTCGCTCGTGCTGTGGAACGGCAACAACGAGAACACGTGGGGCTGGGTCGACTGGGGT
>NZ_JBJDRK010000058.1:0-25447 GCF_044987405.1 Microbacterium sp. ZW T2_14
CGCGAGGCGGGCCGGTGGGCCAGGATGCCGCCATGGGAACCGTCGACGACTACCTCGAGAGCCTCGACTCCGACGACAGGCGGGTGGTCTCGCACGTGTTCGACGTCGTCCGCGAGCTGCACCCGGACGTCACGCAGGGAAAGAGCTACGGCATGCCCGCGCTGCTCTACCGCGACAAGGCCCTCATCGCCGTGATGCGGACGAAGAAGCACATCGGGGTGTACCCGTTCAGCGGGCGCGTTCCGGAGGTCGTCGCGGACTCGCTGACCGGCGCCGACCGCGATGCGCTGGACTTCGACAAGGGCACCATCCGGTTCCAGCCCGACAAGCCGCTGTCCGACGACACCATCCGGGCCATCGTGTCGGCGCGGGTCGCCGAGATCGAGGATCCCTCGCTCCGCAAGCGCTGAACGGGATCGGTTCACTCGCCGCTCGCAACGGCAGCGCGCTCGCGTGAGGCAAGCAGTTCGGGGACGTGCTGCTCGGCCCACTCGCGCATCGCCTGGATCGGCTCCAGCAGCGAACAGCCGAGCTCGGTGAGTGTGTACTCCACCCGCGGCGGCGACTCGCGGAAGGCCTGCCGGGAGACCAGGCCGTCGGCTTCGAGCGCCCTCAGCGTCTCGGTCAGCACCTTCGCGGTCACCACGCCCACGCGGGCCTTGAGATCCGTGAACCGCTTCGGCCGGCCGTCCGCCAGCGCGAGAATGACGAACATCGTCCAGCGCTCGCCGATTCGCCCGAACACGATGCGGCTCGGACACGCGGGGTCGAGCACATCCATCGGGGGCGTGGGGCGCGGGGCGAAGTCGTCACTCATCGCGTGCTCGTCTCTCTCGCGTCGGCGGTCGGCTCGGTTACCTCCCGGGAAGTTCCGTTGAAGTAACCGGTATCGAATTCATACTGTTGCCGAATGAGGATTCTACTGACCGGTTCGACCGGATACATCGGCTCCGCCCTGCTCGAGCGCCTGGTCGCGTCGGGCCATGAGGTGGTCGCCGTCGTGCGCACACCGGGGGCGGCGGCGCAGGTGCACGCGCGCGGCGCGCTCGCCGCGCAGGGCGACGTGACGGACCGAGCCTGGTTCGCGGAGCAGCTCGACGCGGCGGATGCCGCCGTGCACACCGCCGCGCCCTCGGACGGCGCCCCCGCATTCAACACGGCGGTGGTCGACACCGTCATCGCCGCGTACTCCCATACGGACAAGCGGTTCGTGCTGACGAGCGGTGTCTGGGTGTGGGGCTCCGGCGCGGAGATCGTCGAGACCGCACCGCTCTCCGCACCCGAACTCGTCGCGTGGCGGGTGGCGATCGAGGAGCGGCTGCTGGCCTCGCACGTCGATGCAACGGTGCTCGCCCCGGGCGTCGTCTACGGCCGAGGGAGGGGGCTGCTGAACCTGATCGTCGACGGTCCGCGGACACCCGACGGGGCGATCCGGCTGATCGGCGACGGAGAGCAGCACTGGAGCTGGGTGCATGTCGACGATCTCGCCCGGCTCTACGAACTCGCGCTGACCACGCCCGCGGCGCGCGGGCGCATCATCGCATCCGACGGTGCACCCACCACGGTGCGCGAGATCGGGGAGCGAGTGGCTGCTCGGGCAGGAGTGGTCGCCGCGACGGCGGAGGACACCTACGAACGTTTCGGCGTCGCCTTCGCCGATGCGCTCCTGCTCGACCAGCAGGCGACCGGCGCGCGTGCGCGCGCGCTCGGCTGGATCCCCGAGCACTCGAGCGTGCTCGACGAGATCGCGCTGCCTGCATCCGTCTGGTGACGCCGCGCGACGAGTGCCGAGCCGGTGGGATGCGATATCCGCCACGGCCGCCCGCGGCGGCCGTGGCGGAGATCGGGCAGCGTCAGTGGGGGAGCACCAGCGAGACGCCGAGGCCGATCATGACGACGGCGATCACGCCGTCGAGGATGCGCCACGCCCGCGGCGTCGACAGCCAGCGGCCGAGCAGCCGCGCCCCGAACGCGAGACCGAAGAACCAGACCAGGCTCCCAGCCATGGCGCCGGCGGCGAAGAGCCAGCGGGCTTCTCCGTGCGTGTTCGCGACCGTGCCGAGAAGGAACACGGTGTCGAGGTACACATGAGGGTTGAGCCACGTGAGCGCCAGGCACGTGAGCACGACCGAGACCAGTCGCGTGCGGGGGCCCGTGGGCGAAGCTGTGCGGATGTCGCTGCGCACCTGCTCAGCCGAGACATCGGGCTCGAGGAGGAAGTCATCCGCGCCGGCGCGGGCCGGCTCGACGGAGGCGGCGCGGCGCCGAAGGGTGGTGTCGGGCGGAATCGTCGATTCTGCGGGTTCTTCGGTGTCTTCTGCTCCGAGAGCCGCCCCCGTCGGCTTCCACGCGCGTCGTGCGGCCAGCACACCGTAGGCGACCAGGAACAGCGCACCGGCCCAGCGGACCACGTCGATCAGCCAGGGCACGGCCTCCAGTACGAAGCCGACCCCCGAGACGCCGAGGGCGATGAGGACGGCATCCGAGACGGCGCAGATCGCCGCGACTGCGAGCACGTGTTCCCGGCGCAGGCCCTGGCGCAGCACGAAGAGGTTCTGCGCGCCGATCGCGATGATGAGTGACAGACCGAGGCCGAGGCCTGCGA
This sequence comes from Microbacterium sp. ZW T2_14, assembly GCF_044987405.1. Classification (NCBI taxonomy): domain Bacteria; kingdom Bacillati; phylum Actinomycetota; class Actinomycetes; order Micrococcales; family Microbacteriaceae; genus Microbacterium; species Microbacterium sp. ZW T2_14. Next base: position 2,606 of record NZ_JBJDRK010000058.1, read on the forward strand.
GGACGGGAGAGAGCACCCTTCGACGGTACGAGCGGTGGTGACAGTAGTCCAGCTCACGGATCTTCAGTACCATTAGCCGTAGTTAAGATGCGCATTCCCTTCGAGCTGGCCGAGACACTCGCCGTCGTCGTCGACGAAGGCACCCTCGACGCCGCCGCCCGCCGATTGCACGTCACGCCGTCGGCGGTCAGCCAGCGGATCAAGGCGCTGGAGGAGCAGCTGGGGCGGCTGGTGCTGGTGCGCTCCAAGCCGGTGCGGGCGACGGACGCGGGCACATCGGTGATCCGCCTGGCGCGACAGCTGGCGCTGCTCGAGCACGACGCGCTCGCCGAGCTCGGAGCCGACGACGGCGAGACGGCGGTGACGAGCGTGCCGCTGGCGGTCAACGCCGACTCGCTGGCCACGTGGTTCCTCGCCCCGATGGCGGACCTTGCGCGGCGGCATCCCGTCGTCTTCGATCTGCACCGTGACGACCAGGATTTCACCGCCGGACTGCTCGAATCGGGCACGGTGATGGGGGCGGTCACCTCGAGGGCAGTGCCCGTGGCAGGATGCCGCTCCTCGGCGCTCGGCGCGATGCGCTACGAGGCGGTTGCCACTCCCGGCTACGTCGAGCGATGGCTGACGGGGGAGCGCGCGGAAGATCTCCCCCATGCACCGCTCGTGGACTTCGACCGCCGCGACGACCTGCAGAACGCGTGGCTCGCGCGGCAGGGGGTCGAGCCGGCCCGCCCGCCGCGGCACTACGTGCCCGCGTCGAACGACTTCGCGGCGGCCGTGCGTCTCGGCCTCGGGTGGGCGATGCTGCCGCGCTTCCAGTCGCACGATGCGCTGGAGCGCGGCGAGCTGGTGCTGCTGGGCGGCCCTCCGGTCGATGTGGCCCTGCACTGGCAGCAGTGGAACCTGCGCTCGCCGCTGCTCGACGCGATCGCCGGCGCCGTGGTGGCCGAGGGGCGCCGCGTGCTCGCCCCCGTCTGAACCTCTTCGGGGGCGACGCCGAGGGCGAGCGGGGTCAGCCGTCGCTGACGCGCAGCACGACCTTGCCGCGGGTGTGCCCGGTCTCGATGGCGCGGTGCGCCTCCGGTGCCTCGCCGAGCTCGAAGACCTGCTCGATGTATACCTGCACCGAGCCCGAGTCCAGCAGCCGGGCGATGGTCGCGAGCGCACCGCCGTCGGGGATGACCTTGTACGACGTGATGCGAACGCCCGCCTCCGCCGCCGCCTCGGCGTAGCCCGGCCACGAACCGGTCGGCACGAGCACGTAGAGACCGCCGCTGCGCAGCACCTCCAGAGACCGGGTGGCCGTCTCGGCCTGCACGTTGCCGACCAGGTCGATGACGACATCGACCTCGCCGACGACCTCTTCGAACCGCGTCGTCGTGTAGTCGATGACCACGGAGGCGCCGAGCTCGCGCAGCCACGACGCGTTGCGACCCGATGCGGTGACGGTGACGTGGGCGCCGAAGTACGCGGCGAACTGCACCGCGAAATGTCCGACTCCGCCGCTGCCCGCGTGGATCAGCATGCGCTGCCCCTCGTGCGCGTGGGCGGTCTCGACCACCAGCCCCCACGCCGTCAGCGCGGCCAGGGGCACACCGGCCGCTTCGACGTGCGAGAGCGCCGCCGGCTTGCGTGCGACCGAGAGCGACGGCGCCACCACGTATTCGGCATACGTGCCGCCCGTGCGAGGGAACGACGCCATGCCGAACACCTCGGTGCCCGGCGGAAAGGCGTGCGCCTCATAGGGGCTCTTCACCACGATGCCGCTGAAGTCGTATCCGAGGGTGGCCGGGTACGCGTCGATCGCGCCCGCCACACCGGCGCCGGCGCGGGTCTTCGCGTCGATCGGATTGACGCCCGCAGCGACCACCCGCACCAGCAGCTCGCTGAGCACGGGGGAGGGGACGGGAACGGATGCCGCGTGCAGGGCGTCGGGCGCGCCGGCGGCGTCTACGACCATGGCGCGCATGTCGGCGGGCGGTGCTGCCACGGGGGCGAGCGGTGCTTCGGGTGTCGATCGCAGCGGTCGGATCATCGTGCCGCACTCCTTCCGCGGGGGTGCCGGCGTCGGCACCAGAACTGAACCCGGTGCAGACAGTCAACCCTGCGTTCGTCTCACCCGTGTTACGCCGGTGCTACCGGTGGGGGTCGGTGTACCACTGACATCAGGAGCAAGGCTCATGGGGGCGAGTGGTGGCACACGATTGCCGAATGTTCCATGTGGACCGACCGCTCGTCACGTGCGGACGGCGCGGGCCTCCACCGCCGATGGCGAGAGCACCTGCTGGGTGACCATGATCGCCGCGCCCAGCACCCCCGCCGTGTCATCGGCCTGGGACTGGACGATGCCCAGATGCTGTGTCGCCAGCGGAATGGAGCGACGGTAGACGACCTCGCGGGCACCGGCGAGGAGGTGCTCGCCGGCGCGTGCCACGCTGCCGCCGATCACGATCACCGACGGGTTGAGCATGTTGACGACGGTGGCGAGCACCTCGCCGACCTCTCGGCCCGCCTGCCGCGTCGCCGTGATCGCCGCCGGGTGACCGGCGCGCACGAGCGCGACCACGTCCGAGCTGCCGGCCGTCTCGATGCCCTGCGCGCGCAGATCGGCGGCGATGGCGGTGCCGCTCGCGATGGCCTCCAGGTCGCGCTGATCCCCGGGGGGACGGGGCGAGTCGTGGCTGAAGGGCACCTGCACGTGGCCCATGTCGCCCGCCGAGCCCTGCGCGCCGCGCTGCAGCGCGCCGCCCGAGATGATGCCGGCGCCGATGCCGGTGGACACCTTGACGAAGATGAGATCGGCGACTCCCGGCCAGCTGAGGGCCTGCTCGCCCAGGGCGAGGATGTTGACGTCGTTGTCGACGAGGACGGGCACGTCGAAGCTGCGCTGCACATAGTGCGGGACGTCGAACCGGTCCCACCCGGGCATGATGGGCGGGTTCGTCGGGCGGCCGGTGGAGTGCTCGACCGGGCCGGGTACGCCGATGCCCACGCCGACCACCTGCGACGCCGGGATGCCGCGATGCTCGAGGAGGGCGGCGGCCTCCGCGATCACCGAGTCGAGTACGCGCTCCGGGCCGCCCGCGATGTCGAGCGGGTGCGTGTTGGCGGTGAGGATGTTCGCTGCGAGGTCGGCGAGTGCGACGGTGGCGTGCGTCGCCCCGAGATCGACAGCGATCACGATGCCGGCCAGAGGGTTGAAGGCGACCCGGGCGGGCGGGCGTCCGCCGGTTGAGGCGGCTTCGCCGGCGGGGCGCACGAGGCCGGCGGCCAGGAGAGCGTCGACGCGGCCGGAGACGGTGGAGCGCGCCAGGCCGGTGAGCGTGGCGAGCTCGGCCTTGGTGCGGGCACGGCCGTCGCGGAGGATCTGGAAGATCTCGCCCGCACCGTTGCCGCCGGCGGCTCCGCTGCCGCGCACTGCATCGACCATGGCGACAGTAAAGCACAGGCTTCCAGCGGGCCTGCTGGCGACTTGAAGATCACAACCAGGTCACTTTTGACGAACATGTGGCAAAAGTCGGAGGGCTCGTGCCATGATCGCGGCATGACTACGGAAGTCATCGACATCGGTGTCGACACCGTCCACACGGGGCTCGTGGGCGGCGGCTTCATGGCGCGGGTTCATGCCGCAGCGGCCCGGCGCGCGGGTGCCCGCCTGACAGCGGTGGCATCATCGAGCCGCGGGCGCGCCGAGACGGCTGCGCGGGAACTCGGCGTCGCACGGGCCGAGGACGATGCGGCCCGGCTCTTCGCGGCATCCGATGTCGATGTGGTGCACATCTGCACCCCCAATGCGACCCATGCGCCCCTCGCAGCGGCGGCGCTCGCCGCCGGCAAGCATGTTGTCTGCGAGAAGCCGCTCGCCACGTCGGTCGCCGATGCTCGGGCGCTCGCGCAGGCAGCGGATGACGCCGGTGTGGTCGCGGCGGTGCCGTTCGTATACCGCTACCACCCGATGGTCCGCGAGGCGCGTGCGCGCGTCGCCTCGGGCCGCATCGGCACGCTCCTCACCCTCGAGGGTGCGTATCTGCAGGACTGGATGCTGCGGCAGGACGACGACGACTGGCGGGCGGATGCCGCGACCGGTGGTGCATCGCGTGCCTTCGCGGACATCGGCTCGCACCTGTGCGACCTGGTCGAGTTCGTCACGGGGGAGCGCATCGTGCGCCTCGCAGCCCGCACGCGCCGGATCTTCGATGAGCGGCGGGGCCGGACGGTGACCAACGAGGACGTGGCCGCCGTCCTGATCGAGACGGAGTCCGGCGCCCTCGGCACCCTCCTCGTGTCGCAGACGGCTCCGGGACGCAAGAACGCCCTGGTCATCGAGCTGCACGGCAGTCGCCGCAGCATCCGCTTCGATCAGGAGCGCCCCGAGGAGCTGTGGATCGGCGCGCGGAAGGGCTCACGGCTCACGCTGCGCGACCCCGCCACGGCAGCCCCCGACGCGGCCCGACTGCAGTCGCTTCCGGCCGGGCATCCGATGGGGTATCAGGACGCATTCGACGGCTTCGTCGCCGATGTCTATCGCGCGATCGCCGGCGAGCCGCCCGAGGGCCTGCCCACCTTCGCAGACGGGGTGCGTGCCGCCGTCGTCACCGATGCCGTGCTCGAGTCCGCGGAGCGCCGATCCTGGATCGAGGTCCCCGCATGAGCGACACGATGCTGTCAGACACGCCGGTGCCGTCGGGCGGCCCCGAGGTCGTCCTGCGCGCACAGGGGATCTCGAAGTCGTTCTTCGGCGTGCGCGTCCTCACCGACATCGACATCGACGTCCGCCGCGGCGAGGTGCACGGACTGGTCGGCGAGAACGGCGCGGGCAAGTCCACGCTCATGAAGATCCTCGCCGGCGTGCACCACGCCGACGCCGGCTCGGTGGAGTTCGAGGGCCGCCCCGTGGCGTTCACCCATCCGCGCCAGGCGATGGATGCGGGGCTGGTGACGGTGTTCCAGGAGTTCAATCTCCTGCCCGAGCGCACGGTGGCGCAGAACGTCTTCCTCGGCCGTGAACCCCGCCGAGGCGGGTTCATCGACGACAAGGGGATGCAGCGTCACACCCGGACGCTCCTCGAAGGACTCGGCGTCACGTTCATCGACCCGGGTGCGCGCGTGGGATCGCTCACCGTCGCCGAGCAGCAGATCGTCGAGATCGTCAAGGCGCTCTCGTTCGACGCGCGCGTCATCTCGATGGATGAGCCGACAGCGGCCCTGAGCGATCACGAGGTGGAGCTCCTCTACGCGATCATCCGCAAGCTGACCGCCCGTGGCGTGGCGGTCGTCTACGTCTCGCACCGGCTCAAGGAGATCTTCGACCTCTGCGACCGCATCACGATCTTGAAGGACGGCGCGCGGGTCTCGACGGACGCCACGGCGGACCTGACCGACGCTGAGCTCGTCCGCCGCATGGTCGGCCGGCCGCTCCAGTCCTATTTCCCCGGCCCCGTCGAGGGCACCGTGCTCGGAGCCCCCCGGCTGGAGCTGACCGGCTGCGGCAACGAGTTCGTGGACGGTGTCTCGCTGACACTGCGGGCGGGCGAGATCGTGGGACTCGCGGGCCTGCAGGGTTCCGGTCGTACAGAGCTCGTCGAGGGCATCTTCGGCGTCCACGGGTTCACCCGCGGGTCGGTGATCCTCGACGGCCGGTCCGTGCGCTTCACGAGCCCGCGAACCGCCGTCCGTGCCGGTCTCGCGCTCGTCACCGAGGACCGCAAGGCCCAGGGGCTCGCCCTCGGCCAGTCCGTGCTCGACAACTCGCTGCTCGTGGTCCGCAGCGTCTTCGCCGGACGCACCGGCGCATCGCGCAAGCGCGTCCCCGGCATCCTGAGCTCCCTCGAGGTGTCGTCGCGCGGCGTCGACCAGGAGGCGCGGTTCCTCTCGGGCGGCAACCAGCAGAAGGTCGTGCTCGCGAAATGGCTCGTGACCGACCCCCAGGTCGTGCTGTTCGACGAGCCCACCCGCGGCATCGATGTCGGCGCCAAAGTCGCGGTGTACCAGCTCATGCGCCAGCTGGCCGCGGAGGGCAAGGCGGTGCTCATGGTCTCGAGCGAGCTGCCCGAGGTGATCGGCATGAGCGATCGGATCCTCGTGATGCGCGACGGCGAGCTCGCCGCCGAGCTTCCCGCGCGCTCCGCGGAGCATGAGGTGCTCGCCGCCGCGACGGGGTCGATGGACACGGCGGCGGCGGCAGCCGAGATCGCCGATCCCCGCCTCGAGGACGGAGGGGACCGGCCGTGAAGCGCATCAGAGTCGACTCGACGGTCATCGTGCTCGGCATCCTCATCCTCGTCATCGCCGTGGGGGCGATCCTGGTCGCGACCGTCGGCCGCAGCTTCTTCAGCCCCGGCAACATCCGCGACATCCTCACCGGCATGAGCGTGCTCGGGCTGGTCGCCATCGGGCAGACGCTCGTCATCCTGGGCGCGTCGCTCGACCTCTCCGTCACCTATGTCATCAGCCTCGCGAGCCTCATCGCAGCCACCACCATGAACGGCAACCCGGCCAACATCCCGTGGGCGGTGGCGCTGACCCTCATCGTCTGTGCGGCCATCGGACTGGCGAACGGGCTCATCGTGACGGTGCTGAAGGTGAACGGATTCATCGCGACCCTCGGCGTCGGCCTGATTCTGCAGGGCGTCCTCAACACCAGCTTCCAGGGCAGCGCCGGATCGGTGCCGTGGGCATTCCAGCTGATCGGCGCGACCGGCGTCGGGCCGCTTCCCGTGTCGTGGATCATCATGATCGCGCTCGCCGCGGTGGTGTGGTTCCTCCTCGGGCGCACGCGCACCGGTGCCCACCTGTTCGCCGTGGGCGGCGACCCCGAGGTCGCACGACTCTCGGGCGTGCGCACGAGGCCGCCGCTGATCGTGGCGCATGTCCTGTGCTCGGTGTTCGCCGGTCTGGCGGGACTGCTGCTGGCGAGCCGGCTGGGAGTCGGCAGCCCCACGGTCGGGCAGCAGGGCGGCTACGCGCTCCTCTCGATCGCGGCCGTCGTGCTGGGCGGCACCCTGCTCATGGGCGGCCGCGGATCGGTCTGGGGCACCATCGGCGGTGTCGCGATCTTCGCGGTGGTCGACAACGTCATGAGCGTCATGCAGGTGAACCCCTTCCTCAAGGATGTCGTCCGGGGCGTCGTGATCGTCGCGGCTGTCGCCGTGTACAGCCGCCGGGCGATCGTCCGGCGCCGCACACGCTTCGGGCCGGGCGGCACGAGGACCGGCGGCGATGCGCCTGCCGAGGCGGCCGCGCCGGCGATGGTGGCGGCGACCCAGGCGCTCGAAGCGGAGGCCGATGCGGCCGATGGCGGCGCATCGATGCAGGGAGGTGCACGATGAAGTTCCTCACAGCCCTCGTCAGCCCCCGCGGCGCCGTCTTCCTGCTGCTGGTGATCCTGCTCGTCGCCGTCATGGTGCTGAATCCGAACTTCGCGGAGCCCGGGCAGCTCATGCGCTACATCCAGCGAGTGGCCCCGGTCGCCATCGTCGCGATCGGCCAGTACTTCGTCATCATCGCGGGCGAGTTCGACCTGTCGCAGGGCTCTCTGATCACCGCGCAGGTGATCGTCGCCGGCAACCTCGTCGCCCAGGACGACGCACGCACCGTCCCGGTGCTCTGCCTGATGGTGGTGCTCGGACTCGTCGTCGGACTCGTGAACGGCCTGCTGACGACGCTCCTCAAAGTGCCGTCGTTCATCGTGACGCTCGGCATGATGCTCGCCCTCCTGGGCCTCGTGCTGTGGTGGACCGGCGGCGCAGCCACCGGCAACCCGGCCGACAGCTTCCGTCAGATCGGCCGCGGCGGCATCCGCGATATCCCGGTGCTCGACTTCCTGCCCTGGTCGGTGCTCGTGCTGGCAGCGTGGCTCGCGCTCGGCATCTGGGTCACCAAGCGCCCGCTGGGCAAGCTCCTCATCGCGATCGGCGACAACGCCCGGGCGACGCGCTATTCCGGCGCGCGCGACTGGTGGGTGACCACGCGTGCCTTCATGATCTCGTCGCTGTCGGCGACGGTCTCGGCGGTGCTGCTCGTGGGTTATGCCGGCGTGCACCCGTCGGTGGGCCGAGGCTACGAGTTCGTCGCGATCACGGCGGTCGTGCTCGGCGGCGTCGTGCTCGGCGGTGGGCGGGGCTGGATCGTCGCCGCGGTGGCCGGAGCCTTCGTGCTAGAGGCGCTCTTCCTGCTCCTGAACATCGCCGGCGTCCCATCGTCGCTGCGCGACGCCGTCCAGGGCGTCATCATCATCGCCGCCGTGGCGTACTCGGGACTCGTCTTCCGATCCCGCAGACGCGGCGGCGCACCACAGACCCCTCCCTCTCCGGGGAAGGAACCCGACGCGCCCGACGGCGCCGAGGAGTCGTCCGCAACACAGGCCCTCGCAGGCGAGGGCGCCGCACCGAACAACAGGAGTTAGCAATGCGACGATCAATGAAGATCGCCACCACAACGGTGGCGCTCGTCGGCCTCTTCGCCCTCGCGGGGTGCACGACCGACCCGAACGTGGCACCACCGGACTCGTCGGCGGAGCCGACCGAGGACGGCGGCGCCAACGAGTGGTTCGACCAGGCGCTGTTCGACACCCAGATGGCGCAGCGAGAGGTCGTGCCCGAAGGCCCCGAGGACGAGCCGTATCTGCAGCACATCGACGCCGAGATGATCGACACGTCGGAGTACGCGAGCACCGGTCCGAAGAAGGCGTGCTTCGCGAACGCCTCCATCTCGAACCCGTGGCGCCAGACCGGCTGGATCACCATGAACCAGCAGCTGAAGGTGCTGCAGGAGCAAGGCGTCATCAGCGAGATGGAGACGCGCGACGCGCAGGACTCCGACGACACGCAGATCGCCGACATCGACTACTTCATCTCGGAGGGCGGCTGCGACGTCTTCATCATCTCGCCGAACAGCACGGCCGCGATGACCCCGGCGGTCGAGCGCGCGTGCGATACCGGAAAGCCCGTGATCGTGTTCGACCGCGGCGTGGAGACCGACTGCCCGGTGACGTTCATCCATCCCATCGGCGGCTTCGCCTGGGGCATCGACACCGCGCAGTTCCTCATCGACAACCTCGAGGAGGGCGACAAGGTGGTGGGACTCCGCATCCTTCCCGGCGTCGACGTGCTCGAGCAGCGCTGGGCCGCCGCCGAGTACATGTTCGAGGAGGCCGGCATCGAGGCGGTCGACTACTTCACCGGCGCCGACCCCGCTGAGATCAAGAGCATCATCAGCGACGAGCTCGCGAAGGGCGACGTCGCGGGCATCTGGATGGATGCCGGTGACGGCGCCGTCGCGGCGATCGAGGCGTTCGAGGATGCCGGTGTCGACTACCCCGTCATGACGGGTGAGGACGAGATGAGCTTCCTGCGCAAGTGGAAGGAGACCGGCCTCACCGGTCTGGCTCCGGTCTACTCCAACTTCCAGTGGCGCACCCCGCTGCTGGCGGCGCAGAAGATCTTCGCCGGCGAGGAGATCCCCAAGGAGTGGGTGCTGCCGCAGAGCCCGATCACCGCGGAGGAGGTCGACCAGTACCTCGAGGCGAACGACGGCATGCCCGACGGCCACTACGCCAAGTTCGGCGGGGAGAACCTGCCGGGCTACCCCGAGGTCTGGCAGGAGCGCCAGATCCCGTAAGTCACGCGCTGCGCGACGTTGCGTCTCTGCGTTTCGACTCGCAGGCTCGCTCAACGACCGCGTTCCTCGCTCGCTCAACGACCGGCATCGTGTCCGGTCGTTGAGCGAGCGCCAGCGAGACGAAACGCCCCACGCAGGCGAAGGAGAGTCATGCAGCGCACGATCGGCGTCAACACCTGGGTGTGGACCTCGCCGCTGACCGACGAATCGCTCGCCGAGCTCGCGCCGAAGATCGCCGGCATGGGCTTCGGCGCGATCGAGCTCCCGCTCGAGAATGCGGGGGACTGGGATGCCGGACGCGCCGGCGACCTCCTCGCCTCACTGGCGCTGCAGCCCGTGGTGATCGGAGCGATGGGGCCGGGACGCTCGCTGGTCGACCGCGCGGGCAACGTGCCGGCGACCCAGGCCTACCTGCGCACCTGCCTGGCCGCCGCGCGCCGGGTCGGGGCATCCGTCGTCGCGGGCCCGTTCTATGCGCCCACCGGGGTGACCTGGCGCATGACCGCCGACGAGCGTGTCGAGGTCGTCGCGCAATTGCGGCGCAACCTCGCGCCTCTTGTGGACGAGGCCGCCGCAGAGGGTCTCGCGCTCGCTGTCGAGCCGTTGAACCGCTATGAGACGAGCGTGATCAACACGGTCGAGCAGGGCCTGGACGCGCTCGCGCCGCTGCTCGGCTCGGGGCTCGGGCTGGCTCTGGACACGTACCACCTCAACATCGAGGAGAAGCGACCGGAGGCGGCCATCCGCTCCGCCGCCGGACACATCGCCCACGTGCAGGTGTGCGGCAGCGACCGCGGTGCGGTCGGCGACGACCACACCGATTGGCCCGCCACCCTGGCGGCGCTGGACGATGCCGGGTACGGCGGCATCCTCGGGCTGGAGAGCTTCACCGGTGAGAACGCCACCATCGCGGTAGCCGCCTCGGTCTGGCGACCGCTCGCCTCGAGTCAGGACGATCTGGCCGAACGCACGCTCAGATACCTCACGGCGCTGCAGGCGCAGCGCTGACGCGGCAGACTCGACCCATGTCTCTTCCGCATGCCGCCCTTCAGCACACCGTCGTCTTCCGCCTGGTCCACGCAGCCGAGTCGCCGGAGGAGGCGGCATTCCTCGCGGACGGCCGGGCCGCGCTCACATCGATCCCGGGCGTCGAGGACTTCCGGGTGAACCGCCAGGTGAGTGCGAAGAGCGGTCTCCGCCATCAGTTCTCGATGGTCTTCGCCGACGAGGCCGCCTACCGCACCTACAACGACCACCCGACCCACGTGGCCTTCGTGGCGGAGCGCTGGGTGCCGGAGGTCGCGGAGTTCCAGGAGTACGACTTCGTCGAGGCGTGACCCGCGTCAGGAGGTCGGGCGCTCGCCGAGGGTGAGCGCGTGCAGCAGGCGCGTCAGGTTCAGGATGTCGTCGACCGGCCACTCGTCGAGGGCGTCGACCAGCAGGCTCTCCTGAGGCGCCCGCGCCTCCGCGAGCCGCTCCAGCCCGAACGGCGTGGGGGAGAGCAGGCTCGAGCGGCCGTCGTCGGGGTCGGGCGTGCGCAGGATCAGACCGAGCTGCTCGAGCTCGCGCACCGTCCGGCTGATCTGGCCCTTGTCGGCCATGAGGGACTCGGCCAGCGCCGACAGCGTGATGCTCTCGCGACGGACGATGGTGGTGAACACCTTGTAGGCGCCGGGCAGCATGCCGGGGCTCACGCGGTTCGCGTTCTCGGTGATGATCCGCCGGAAGCGGGTGATCAGCTCCCCGAACTCCGCCTCGAGGGCGCGCACCGCATCGGTGCGCGCCGCTCGAGTGTCTTCGGAGGTCATCGTGTTCGACATTATCGCCGGGTGACGTTCGAATCGTCCGTGGCGTCCTCCGCCGACCCGGTCGTGGCGCTGCCGGTACCGGAGGTGGAGGCCGCGGCATCCGTCGTCTTCACCGTCGCCGTGGCGGTCAGCACATCCATGCCCTCGGCGACCGAGACCGTGGCGAAGTCGGCCTCGCTGGCCTGCACGCGCTCGCTCGTCGTCATGCGGGTGAGCGGCTTGTTCGGCAGGAAGATGATCGCGATGAGGCTGATCACGGCCAGCGGCACGGCGATCAGGAACGAGTGGGCGATGGCCTGGGCGTAGATGTCCTCGACGATCACGCGGATCGCCTCGGGCAGCGCCGACACCTGGGGGATGGTGCCCGACTGGAGCTGCTCGCCGATGGCCGCGCCCTTCTCGCCGAGCGTCATGAGCGCGGCGAGGATGTCGTCCTTGCGGTCGGTGAACAGGTTGGTCGCCGAGGTGGCGAGCGCCGCGCCCATGACCGACACGCCGATGGTGCCGCCGAGGCTGCGGAAGAACGTCACACCCGAGCTCGCAACACCGATCTCACTCGGCTTCGCGGTGTTCTGCACGATGAGCACGAGGTTCTGCATCGTCATGCCGACACCTGCTCCGAGCAGGAACATGTACAGCGAGACCAGCACGAAGTTCGTGTCGTAGTGGATCGTCGACAGCAGGTACGAGCCGGCGATCAGCAGCACGCCACCCAGGATGAGGAACGGCTTCCAGGTGCCGGTGCGGGTCACGAGTCCACCGATCACGATCGATGCCAGCAGCAGGCCGGCGATCATCGGGATCGTCATCAGGCCGGCCTCGGTCGGCGTCGCACCGCGCGCCAGCTGCATGTACTGGCTGAGGAAGACCGACGTGCCGAACATCGCGATGCCGATGGAGATCGACGCGATGACCGCGAGCGTGAACGTGCGGTTGCGGAACATGGTGAGCGGAACGAGCGGCTCCTTCGAGCGCAGTTCGACGATCACGAACAGCACGGCTGCCAGCAGCGCGCCGCCGACCATCAGGATGGTCTCGGTGCTCCACCAGTCGTAGTCCTTGCCCGCGTTGGTCACCCAGATGAGCAGAAGCGAGACGGCGGTCGACAGCAGCACGATGCCGAAGTAGTCGATCCGCGCCTTGACCTTCGGGCGAGCCGGCAGGTGCAGCGTGCGCTGCATGATGATGAGTGCGGCGACCGCGAAGGGCAGCGCGATGAAGAAGTTCCAGCGCCAGTCGATCGTGTCGGTGATGAAGCCGCCGAGGAGCGGGCCGCCGACGGTCGCGACGGCCATGACAGCACCGAACAGGCCCATGTAGCGGCCACGCTCGCGCGGGCTGATGATGTCGGCCATGATGACCTGGCTGAGGGCGGCGAGACCGCCGGCGCCGATGCCCTGCACGGCGCGGAACGCGATGAGCGTGCCGGTGTCCTGCGAAAAGCCGGCAGCCGCCGTCGCGAGCACGAAGATCACGATGGCGATCTGGATGAGGAGCTTGCGGTTGAACAGGTCGGCGAGCTTGCCCCAGACGGGGGTGGAGATCGCGGTGGTCAGCAGCGTGGCCGTGACGACCCACGTGAATGCCGCCTGGTCGCCGCCCAGGTCGTGGACGATGACGGGCAGCGACGTCGAGACGACGGTCGACGCGAGCATCGACACGAACATGCCGAGCAGCAGCCCGGTGAGCGCCTGCAGCACCTTGCGGTGACGGCGCTTCTCGTCGTCGACGGTGCTGCCGGCGGCGGAAGTGGCGACCGACCCGGTCGCGGGGGTGGACGTAGCCATAGGAGTCCTTCTCGCTGGTGTTGATTCGAGGGGGTGCGGCGACGGTGGCGCAGAAGATGGTTGACATGGGTCAACAGTTGATATGGGTCAACTATACACCCGATGGTTGATGTGCGTCAACTATCAGAGCAGATGAAGGCTCGGCGGACGTTCGGCCGCGGCATCCGTTCACAGAGCTCAGGATGTCGCCGGCCCCGCAGCGTGACGCAGGGGGCTCAGACGGGACGCGCGGTGCGCTCGGCGGAGCGGATGACCCACTCGACGCCGAGCGAGTAGAGCTCGCGGTCCTCGAGCTCCAGCAGCTGCGGCGAGATCTGGGCGATGTGCGGGTGCTTGATGGGATCGACCAGCAGCGGGCCCTCGAACCAGGGGCTGGGGTCTGACGGTGCGGCGCTGCCGCGCTCGGTCCGCGCCCGCGCGACGCCTGCTGCCGATGAGAGCACGTGCGTCGCCAGGAGGGCGTAGTGCTGGACGAGGTCCTCGCCTGTCAGGCCCGCGCGAGAGAAGGCGTCCAGCATGAACTCGATCGCGTCGAGCTCGCCGGGGCCGTGCGTGGTGAGCACGATGGCCTCCTGCCCGATGGCGGGGTAGCGGGAGAGCTCGCTGAGCGTGGCGGCCGCGAACTGGCGCAATCGCTCCTGCCACTGCTCGGGCGGCGCGGTGACGGCGGCGAGGCTGCGCATGGTGAGCTCGTCGAGCAAGGCGCCCATGAGGTCGTCCTTGCTGCGGAAATGCCGATAGATGGCGGTGGGGTCGGCCCCGAGCTTGGCGCCCAGCTCGCGAACGGAGACGGATGGCGATCCCGCCGTCTCGGCGAGCTCCAATCCGGCCGCGATGATCGTGGCGCGGTCCAGGCGCCTGCCGCCGGCCTTCTCGGTCGCTCCGCTGCGTGCCGCCATCTTCCCGCTTCCGTCACCGTTCATCGTGCCACGGCATCTCAGTACGACGCCGTGACGCCCGAGCATACCGGGTGCGATCTCGAATTGGTCAACGCCGTTGACAACGACGATGACGCACGTCTATCGTCAAGCAACCCCGCTCGATGACGAAGGAGAGGTCCCGTGACCGCTGCCGTTCCCGACGACGCACAGACGCCGTTCGCAGACACCGTGTTCACCGGAGGCGCGCTGTTCAGCTCCGACCTCGTCACCGCGGGCAGTCCTGCGGCGCTGACAGGCTTCGCCGTCGCGGTGCGCGGTGGCCGCATCGCCGCCGTGTGCGCCGAGGAGGCGGCATCCGTCTTCATCGGCCCCGAGACCGAGGTGGTCGATCTGGCGGGTGCGCTGCTGGCCCCGGGCTTTCAGGACGCGCACATCCATCCCATGTCGGGCGGCGTCGAGCTGCTGCAGTGCAACCTCACCGGCTCCGAGGACGCCGCCGATGCGCTGGCGACGATCGCCCGCTACGCCGCGGAGAACCCCGATGCGGAATGGATCGTGGGCGGCGGCTGGTCGATGGACCACTTCCCCGGCGGCGCGCCGCTGCGCGGAGCGCTCGACGCCATCGTGCCCGGCCGGCCGGTGCTGCTCGCCAGCCGCGACCACCATTCCTCCTGGGCCAACACTGCGGCGATCCGCCTCGCCGGAGTGGATGCCGCGACCGCGGACCCTGCCGACGGGCGCATCGAGCGCGAGGCGGACGGCTTCCCGGCGGGCACTTTCCACGAGGGAGCGACCGACCTCTTCGCCGGCGTTCGGCCCACCGTCTCGGAGGATCTCGCTTACGCGGGCCTCCTGCGTGCCCAGGAGGACCTGCTCGCGCAGGGCATCACAGGATGGCAGGACGCGCTCGTGGGCAACTTCCCCGGGATCGCGGGCGGGCTCGCGTCGTACCGGCGCGCACTCGCAGACGGCACGCTCAAGGCGCACGTCGTGGGCGCGCAGTGGTGGGAGCGGGCCGACGGCATCGAGCAGCTCGACGACATGATCCGTCTGCGTGCCGAGATCGCCGAGCTCGGTCGCGAGGACCGGTTCTCGCTCACCTCCATCAAGCTCATGGTCGACGGGGTCGCCGAGAACCACACCGCGGCGATGCTGGAGCCGTACCGCGACGCGCACGGGCACGACACCGACAATCGGGGGCTGTCCTTCATCCCCGCCGAGCGGCTCGCCGAGTACGCGATCGCGGCCGACGCGGCCGGCTTCCAGCTGCACTTCCACGCCCTCGGCGACCGCGCCGTGCGCGAGGCGCTCGACGCGCTCGAGGCGGCCGCCGAAGCCAACGGCGACACCGACGGGCGGCACCACCTCGCCCACATCCAGATCATCGACGAGGCCGATGTGCCGCGCTTCGCAGCGCTCGGCGCGGTGGCGAACATGCAGCCGCTGTGGGCGTGCCACGAAGACCAGATGGACGAGCTGACGCTGCCGTTCCTCGCCGAGTCCGCGGCATCCCGTCAATACCCCTTCGGCGATCTGCAGCGCGCCGGCGTGCGCCTCGCCGGTGGCAGCGACTGGCCCGTTTCGAGCGCCGACCCGCTGGCCGGCGTGCACATCGCCGTCAACCGGGTCGCTCCATTGTCGGATGCCCCGCCGCTGGGCGGCGCGCACCAGCGACTGGATCTGGCGACCGCGCTCGCCGCGTACACGTCCGGCACCGCCTACGTGAACCACCGCGACCACGACACCGGCTACCTGCGCGCCGGGTACCTCGCGAACCTCGTGGTCGTCGAGCCCGACCCCTTCGCGGTCCCGGCGGAGGAGCTCCACGCGTGCCGGGTCGCCTCGACCTGGATCGACGGCGAGCGGGTCTACGCCCGCGAAGACGCGGCGAACGTCAGCATCGGCGCGTCGTCGCCCGTGGCCGCGGCGAGCAACGGCTGACCCTTCACACGCCCACACCCACGCCCACCCGAGCCCCTTCTCCACCCGACACAGCCGTCTGAACCCGAGGAGCACCATGACCCCCACCCGACGAATCGCCCGTCGACCATCCGTCCGTCGACTCGGCGCTCTCGCAGCAGCCGGTCTCGCCGGCGTGCTCGTCCTGTCGGCGTGCAGCCCGGGTGACGCCGAGCCCGATGCGACCGCCGCGCCCGAATGGGAGCTCACCGCCCAGACGGCGGCGCCGTCCGCCGACATCGACTCGTTCACCTGGGTGAGCTATTCCGAGCCGTACTCGCTCGACTACGCCTACGCGTTCGACTACGCCGACAACCAGGTGCTCGCGAACGTGTGCGAGTCGCTGCTGCGCCTCAACCCCGACTACACGCTGTCGCCAGGCCTCGCAGAGTCGTTCGAGCATCCGACCCCCGAGACCTGGGTGTACACGATCCGCGACGGCGTCACCTTCCACGACGGCACGCCGCTCACGGCCGCCGACGTGGTCACCTCGATGAGCCGCCACCTCGACCCCGAGGTCGGCTCGTCGTGGTTCTCGGTGTACCAGAACGTCGCCGCGATCGAGCAGACCGGTGAGCGCCAGGTCACGGTCACGATGACCCGGCCGGACTCCCAGTTCAACCTCGCCATGGGCGGCTCGGCGGGAGTCGTCGAATCCGCCGCGACCCTGGCCGACAAGGGTGCGGACTACGGCAACTCCACCGGCCTCGTGAACTGCACCGGGCCCTTCGCGCTGGCCGACTGGAAGCCGGGCGAGTCGGTGACGCTGACGCGGTACGACGACTACTGGGACGACTCGCTGCGCGCTCACGCGGGCGAGGTCGAGATCCTCTTCATGACCGATCCCAACGCCCGCGTCAACGCTCTGAAGTCCGGCGAGGTGGACGGCGGGTGGATGATCCCCCCGGATGCGATCGCGCAGCTCCAGGGCTCCGGCAAGGGCGACGTGTACTTCGGTCTCAACACGGCTGTCGGCAGCCTGATCGTGAGCGATCTCGACGGTCCGCTCGGTGACCAGCGCGTGCGCCAGGCGCTGCTGATGGCGATGGACCGTCAGGGCATCATGGATGCCGCGGCCCAGGGCTACGGCGAGGTCACAGACGCGCTCACCACCGAGTCGGTCTGGGTCGGCGCGAGCGAGGGGGCGCTCGATCAGGCGTTCGACGGGCTCGAGGAGTATCCGTACGACCTCGACGCGGCGAAGAAGCTCATCGACGACGCGGGCGTCGCGGGCGAGGAGATCGTCATCGCGACGGCACCGCTCGGCAACGACTTCGCCGTGATCTCGCAGGGCGCGGCGGCCGCCGCGCAGTCGATCGGCCTGAAGGCGACCATCCAGACCGTCAGCCCGAGCGCGTACACGGCGCTGTTCTCCGACCCGACCGCGCGCGAGGGCGTCGACCTCTTCTACACCTCCTGGTACCTCTCGAGTCCCGACCCCCTCGAGATGTACGGCGTGCTGCGCACCGGCGAGTTCAGCAACTACGGCGGCTGGAGCGACCCCGACTTCGACGCACTCGTGGACGAGGCCGTGGCGATCGACGACCCCGCGCAGCGCAGCGAGGTCACGGCTCAGGCGCAGCGCATCGCGAACGAGCAGCTGCCCTGGCTGCCTTTGTTCGAGGGGCCGATGACCGTTTTCCTGGGGGACCGCGTGACCGGTGTCGCACCGTCGGTGGCGTTCCTCTACTACCCATGGGCGGCGACCATTGGCTCGCGGTGACCGGAGCGGGGCGCCCGCACTCCGTGCCGCGCCGTGTCCGGCCGGCTGGGCGGGGGAGGTCGCGTCATGATCGCCGTCCGCCGGATCGCGGGCAAGCTCGGCGGTCTGCTGCTCACGCTGTTCCTGGCATCGGTCCTCGTCTTCTTCTCGCGGTTCCTGGTGCCGGGCGACCCCGTCGCGTTCCTCCTGCGAGGTCGCAAGCCGAGCCCCGAGGCGGTGGCGCAGATCACCGCGCAGTACGGGCTCGACCTGCCGCCGTGGCAGCAGTACCTGACGTGGGTGTCAGGCCTGCTGCACGGCGATCTGGGCCGCTCCCTGCAGTACCGGCAGGACGTGACGGTCGTGCTCGGCGAGCGTCTGCCGGTCACGCTCGGGCTCGTCGTGATGGCGGGGACGATGATCGCGGTCATCGGATTGACCGCCGGTGCGTTCGCGGCACTCTCGCGCGGGCGCATCGCCGATCGCTCGATCCTCATCGGACTCACGGTGCTGGGCGCCGTGCCGTCCTTCGTCGGCTCGATCGTGCTCATCGCGGTCTTCGCGGTGCAGCTCGGCTGGTTCCCGTCGTTCGGGTCGGGCGACGGCTTCTGGGACACGGTGTACCACCTGGTGCTGCCGTCCATCGCGCTCGCGATCGTCTTCGTCGTGCTCGTGGGCAAGGTCACCCGCTCGTCGATGATCGAGCAGCTCGACCGTGAACATGTCGAGGTGGCGCTCAGTCGCGGCATCCGTCGCGGCACGGTCGTGCGCCGCCATGTCTTCCGCAACGCCGTCGGACCGATCCTGACGGTGAGCGGGATGCTGGTGGCCGGTCTGCTCGTGTCGAGCTCCATCGTCGAGGCGGCCTTCGGCCTCGCCGGCATCGGCTCGCTGCTGGTGCAGTCGGTCGACCGGCTCGACTTCCCGGTCGTGCAGGCGATCGTCCTCCTCGTCGTCACCGCGTTCGTGCTGGTCAACGCCGTGATCGACGTCCTCGAACCCTGGATCGACCCCCGATCCGCTGCCGGAGCCGGTGCCCGATGACTTCCACGACCCCCTTGCCGGCCGAGGCGCCGAGCCCGTCGAGCCCGCCGTCCGCGCCGAGCGCGTCACGCACGAGCCCTGCCACACTCGCCATCGGCGTGTTGCGGGCGCCTCGGCGGCGACGCGCCGGAATCACGCTCGTGATCGCCGTCGCGGTCGTCGCGGCGATGACCCTGGCCGCGATCTTCGCGCCGTTCCTCGCCCCGTACAACCCGGACGCCGTGGACTTCGCCGCGGTCAACGCCGGTCCGAGCGCCGCGCACTGGCTCGGCACCGACAGTCTGGGACGCGACACCCTGAGCCGCCTCATCTACGGTGCGCGCACGGCCCTGCTCGGGCCGCTCCTCGTGGTCATCGCGTCGACGGTGCTCGGCATCCTTCTCGGGCTGGTCGCGGGGTGGCGCGGCGGCTGGATCGATGCCGCACTCGGTCGCGTGTTCGACGTGCTCTTCGCCTTCCCGTCGCTGCTCATCGCGATCATGGCCGTGGCGCTGTTCGGCAAAGGCCTGGTCGCGCCGGTGATCGCCATGAGCATCGCCTACGCCCCGTTCGTCGCCCGCCTGACGCGCTCGCTCGTCGCTGCTGAGAGCAGCCGCCCGTACGTCGCGGCCTATCGCGTGCAGGGGTTCTCCGGCCCGTGGATCGCGCTGCGGCGCGTGCTGCCCAACGTCACCCCCATCGTCGGCGCGCAGTCGACGCTCAACTTCGGCTACGTGCTGGCGGAGCTCGCGGCACTGTCGTTCCTCGGTCTCGGCGTGCAGCCGCCCACCGCGGACTGGGGCGCGATGATCAACGAGGCGCAGGCCGGCCTCATCGGGGGACACTTCCTCCCGGCGATCGTGCCGGCAGTCGCCGTGGTCGTGGTCGTCGTAGCGGTCAACATCATCGGGGAAGACGTCTCCGATCGCATCGGAGGAGGGATCCCGGCATGAACGCACGCGATTCGGTCGTCGCGGATCCGGCAGCTGTCGGTGCCCCCGAGGGGCCTGCGGTGCTCGGCGACGCCCTGCTCGGCATCCGTGATCTGACGCTCGATCTCGCCGACGGCACGCGGTTGCTCCACGGCATCTCGCTCTCGGTCGCCGCGGGTGAGACCGTCGGCCTCGTCGGCGAGTCCGGCTCGGGCAAGTCGCTCACGGCCCGCACCGTGCTCGGCCTCCTCCCGGCGGGCGCCGTCACCGCCGGTCGGGTCGTGCTCGGCGGGGCCGACGTGCTGACCGCCACCTCGTCCGAGCTGCGCGGGCTGCGTCGTCACGGCGCGGCCATGATCTTCCAGGACCCGCGCGCCGGCATCAACCCGATGCGCACGATCGGCGACCACCTCACCGAGGCGCTGCGGCTGGCGGAGGGGTGGTCGACGGATGCCGCGACAGCACGCGCCGTCGAACTGCTGGCGGCCGTGCGCCTGCCGCGGCCCGAGGAGCACCTGCGCCAGTATCCGCACGAATTCTCGGGCGGCATGCTGCAGCGCGTCATGATCGCGGGTGCGCTCACCACGTCGCCGCGACTGCTGGTGTGCGACGAGCCGACCACCGCTCTCGACGTCACGACGCAGGCCGAGATCATCGGCGTGCTCAGCGAGCAGCGCGCGCGCCGCGCCATGGGCATGCTGTTCATCACGCACGACCTCAACCTCGCCGCCTCGCTCTGCGACCGCGTCTACGTCATGAG
Source organism: Microbacterium sp. ZW T2_14 (assembly GCF_044987405.1). Lineage (NCBI taxonomy): Bacteria > Bacillati > Actinomycetota > Actinomycetes > Micrococcales > Microbacteriaceae > Microbacterium > Microbacterium sp. ZW T2_14. The sequence continues at coordinate 23,076 of NZ_JBJDRK010000058.1, forward strand.
CGGCGGGCACATCGTCGAGCAGGGGCCTGCGCGCGACGTGCTGCGCCGGCCGCAGGCGGAGTACACCCGGCGCCTCGTGGCCGCGACGCCGACGCTCTTCACGAGTCCTCCGACGCCGACCGGGCACAGCGTCGGGGACTCTTCTGGACAGGACGACCTCCCGCATCCGCTGACAGGCGAGTCGTCGAAGGGCGGCGGACCTGCGCACGGCGATGGTGCGGATGCCGGCGGTGACACATCCGCGGGGAGCGGAGGACCGCCACGCGTGCCGATGCTCGAGGCGAGCGGGATCTCGAAGACCTATCACCGGCGCGGGAAGGACCCCGTGCGCGCTGTGGTCGACGCCTCGATCGCCGTGCCGCGTGGCGGCGCGCTCGGTGTGGTGGGGGAGTCGGGCTCGGGGAAGTCCACGCTGGCGCGCCTGATCGTCGGCCTCGAGAGCGCCGACGGCGGCGACATCCGCATCGACGGACGTGCACGGGCCGTTCCCCGCGGCCGGCGGGAGCGACTGGCGCACGCGCGCAGCGTGCAGATGGTCTTCCAGGATCCGTACCTCTCGCTGGATCCGCGCATCACCGCCGGTCGGGCGATCGAGGACGCCCTGCGCCTGCACGGCAGTGCTCGCGGCAAGAAGCGGCTGGATGCGACCGAGTCGCGCTCGCGAGTACGGGATCTTCTCGCGCAGGTGGGGCTGGGGGAGAAGCACGCGGCGGCGAGGCCCCGGACGCTCTCGGGCGGACAGCGCCAGCGTGTCGCGATCGCGCGCGCCCTCGCGATCGAACCTGACGTGCTCGTGATGGACGAGGCGACGAGCGCGCTCGACGTCTCGGTGCAGGCGCAGGTGCTCGACCTCGTCGACCGCATCCGGCGCGAGCGCGGCCTGACGGTGCTGTTCATCAGCCACGATCTGGCGGTGGTCCGGCGGGTGTGCGACGAGACCGTGGTGATGCGCCGCGGCGAGATCGTCGAACGCGGGCGCACCGACGAGCTGCTCGCCGACCCGCAGCACGCGTACACCCGGCTGCTCATCGACTCCGTGCCGAAGCCCGGCTGGGATCCTGCGCAGGCGGGCGCCGAGGTCGAGAAGGCCGGCATCGATGGCCGGAGCCCGGACAGTGGCGGCGGCGGTGGCGACCCCGAGCCGGTGGAGGCGGCCTCGGTGGAGGCGGCGAGGATCGAGGCTGCGAGGATCGAGGCGGCCGGACAGGCACGCTGAGCGCCGCGTCTCGTCGCGCGGCGCGGTCTCTGCGAGCAGGATGGAGGCGTGTTCAGTGTCGAGCTGATTCCGGATGCCGAGCTCGATCGCGCGGTCCGGGATGACTGGGATCGCCTGCTCGCGGCAGATCTGCCGAGCTCGGGCCGCAATCCCGCGCCGAGCAACCGCCCGCACCTGACGCTCGCGGTGCGGGACCGGCTCGATCCGTCGGCATTCGAGGGGGTCGCCGAGCTGCTGCCCGTCGCCCTCGAGCTCGCAGGAGTCGTGGTGCTCGGTCATCGCGACCGCTACGTGCTGGCGCGGCATGTCGTCGTGAGCTCGCAGCTGCTGGCGATCCACCGCGCCGTCGCGGAGATCGCGGGCCGACCCGAGCCGCGTTTCTCGAACACCGGGACCGACCGATGGACGCCGCACATCACGCTGGCGCGCGGGCTCACGGCCGCGAGACTCGCCACGGCGATGCGGCTGATCACGGCACCGAACTTCGTCGGGCAGGCGACCGGCGCGCGGGTGTGGGATGCCGATGCCCGGCGTGTGATCATGCTCCGATGAGCGGCCGGGCGCAGCCGCGCCGCGGCAGGCTCCGCGGGCTCAGTCGGCGAGGGCCAGCGCGCGGAACGGCTGGCGGGGCGCAGTCGGCGGCTGCGGCATCCGCTCACCCTGCTGCTGACGCGAGCGCGTCGTGCGCAGATAGAGCTCGTCGATGAGGGCGGTGGCGAGGCGGACGAGCTTCGCGATCTCGGCCTCGTCGCGATCCACCCACGCGCAGCGGGGCTCGTCGTCGACGGGCACGAAGCCGTCGTGCTGCTCCCAGGCCACGAGCGTGCGTTCGGCGCCGAGCACGTGCTGCTGCCACCAGACCTGCCGGAGGTAGGAACGCGGGATGCTGCGCCAGGCCTTGTTCGTCGTCTTGATCTCGGCGAGCGTGATGCGTCCCGACATATCGACGCCGATGCCGTCCGGTGTCGCAAGGTGCCGCTTCTCGACGACGGCGTGGAACAGCGCCGACGAGGGCTGGATGCCGTGGGTCGCGGCCACCCACGCCGCGATCTCAGGCTCACGCGCACGACCGTGCGCGGTGTACGCGTTGCCCGAGAAGCCCGAGCCGAGCAGCTTGGCGTCGGCGGCGCGGCCGATGGCCCGGTCGGACGTGAGG